>JBIOVW010000560.1:0-6960 GCA_044867945.1 Nakamurella sp.
CGACGGACCGTGCGCATGATCACCGGCGGATCCCAGTAGGCCCCCTCGATGATGACGTTGGTGGTGGCCGAGGAGATCTCGGTCGATTCGCCACCCATCACGCCGGCCATCGAGATGGCTCCGGACTCGTCGGCGACCACCAGGTCGTCGGCCACCAGGGTGCGCTTTGACCCGTCCAGGGTGACCAGGGTCTCGCCCTGCACCGCCCGGCGGACGGTGATCGATCCGGTCAGCCTGTCCGCGTCGAACGCGTGCAGCGGCTGGCCGAGTTCGACCATGACGTAGTTGGTGACGTCGACGGCCAGCGAGATCGACCGGATACCGGCGGCGGTCAGGCGGCGGCGGATCCAGTACGGGCTGGGTGCGCTCGGGTCGATGCCCTCGACGTGGACGGTGGCGAACCGTCCACAGCCGACCGGGTCGGCGATCGTCACCGGCCAGCCACCGGCCGACCGCTCCGGCAGTTCCCGCGCGCCGGGGTCGGTGAACGACAGCTCGTAGGCGGCAGCCAGTTCGCGGGCCAGCCCCCGGATGGACAGTGCGTACCCGCGGTCCGGGGTGATGGCCAGTTCGATGACGACGTCGTCGGCGCCGATGATGGGTCGGGCATCTGAACCAGGTACGGCACCCTGGCCGTTCGACGATTCGTCGGCCGAGGCGATGACCAGGATGCCGTCGTGCTCGTGACCGATCCCCAGTTCCCGGTTGGAGCAGATCATCCCGTCCGAGACGTGCCCGTACGTGGTGCGCGAGGCGATCTCGAAGCCGCCGGGCAGCACGGCACCCGGCAGCGCCACCACCACCGCGTCACCGGTGGCGAAGTTGGTGGCGCCGCAGATGATCCCGCGCGGGTCATCGGAACCGTCCGGGCCGTTGCCCGGTCCGACGTCGACCTGGCAGAACCGGATCGGCTTGCGCAGGCCGGTCAGTTCCTCGATCTCCAGCACCCGACCGACCACCAAGGCCCCGGCGGTGGGCGGCACCGGGTGCACGTCCTCGACCTCGAACCCGATCCGCACCAACGTGTCCGACACGTCGTCGGCGGTCGCGTCGGCGGGCAGCGTCAGGGCGTCGGTCAGCCATTCCAGGGACAGTCGCATGGCTCAGACCTCCCAGCCGAATGCGGCGGTGAACCGGACGTCGCCCTCGACGAGGTCGCGCATGTCCGGGATCTGGTTGCGGAACTGCAGCGTCCGCTCGATGCCCATGCCGAACGCGTAACCGCTCCACTCGTCGGGGTCCAGCCCGCAGGCGATCAGCACATTCGGGTCGACCATGCCGCAGCCACCCCATTCGACCCAGCCGGGTCCGCCCTTGCGGTCCGGGAAGTACACGTCCATCTCGGCGCTGGGCTCGGTGAACGGGAAGAACGACGGCCGCAGCCGGGTGTGGGACTCCTGGCCGAACATCGCCCGGGCGAAGTGATCCAGCGTGCCCTTCAGGTGCGCCATGGACAGGTGCCGGTCGATGGCCAGGCCCTCCACCTGGTGGAACACCGGGGTGTGGGTGGCGTCCAGCTCGTCGGAGCGGTACACCCGGCCGGGGCACACCACGTAGATCGGCGGCTCCCGGTCGAGCATGCTGCGGATCTGCACCGGCGAGGTGTGGGTGCGCAGCACAAGGCCGGTCCCTGCCCCGCCCGGCCCGCCGGCGATGTAGAAGGAGTCCTGCATGGCCCGGGCCGGATGGTCCTGCGGGAAATTCAACGCGTCGAAGTTGAACCATTCGGCCTCGAGTTCGGGACCGGTGGCCACCTCCCAGCCCATCGCGACGAACACGTCCTCGATGCGGGCCATGATCGTGGAGATCGGATGGCGCGCGCCGGCCGGCTCCCGGTCATAGGGCAGCGTGACGTCGACGGTCTCCTCCCGCAGGATCCGCGCGTCCCGCTCGGCCACCAGTTCGGCCTCCCGGGCGACAATCGCCTCGTTCACCCGGCGCCGGCGCTGCCCGATGAACTTGCCCGGAGCGGCTCGTTCGGCCTTGGGCAGGTCGGCCAGGGCCCGGTTGGTCAGGGCCAGCGCGCTGCGGTCGCCGGCATGCGCGAGCCGGACGGCCTTGAGCGCGTCCAGATCGGCGGCGGCCGCGACGGCGGCCAGCGCCGTGGCGACGGCCCGCTCGATGCCGGCCTCGTCGGAGGGGGCGGGTGGGCTGGGTACGGTGGGCAGGTCGGGTGACGCGGTGGTCATGGGAACCTTCCGGGCTGGACTGCGGGCGGTGCCGGTCGATGGCAACGCCACGACCAGCAGGGAGTCTAAGTCGACGTCGAGATCGGTCGAGCGCGTCGGTCGGATTCGAAGCGACGGCGACGGCGGCTGCGGCAGCCCGGCCCGGAGGTATGTGAGTTCAGCGAACACGCCCGGGCACGGGCCCGGGAAATCGGCGCACGGCCACGTGCGGCGTCGCGGAACTCGGGGTACTCACCGACGCAGTATCGCACCGGGCCGCACCCTGGTGCCAGCGAGTAGCCGGACGGCGGCCCGTGTCCGGCGATCGGTGCGCCCCAGCCGCGCACCGACCCGCGGTTCGGGTCAGCCGGCGTTCGCGGTCTGCTTGACCGGCCGCTCGACCCGCGGGGCCGGATAGCGCAGGGACTGCAGCGACGTCAGCCCCTGTCAGTCTTCGACGAGCTCGATCCGCGGGTACTCGGGTTGCCACATGGCGTCGTAGACCTGCTGGATCGGGTTGGTCAGCTCGACCCGGGCCAGCGCTTCGGCGTCGGCCGCCCTGGCCACCGCGATCGCCACCGCGGCGGAGGCGGTCCGCAGCGCCGTCATCGGCGGCAACAGGCTCGCCCCCGGCCGGCCCGCGTCCGACATCGCCGCCACCGCGTCCGCCGCGGCCGCGATCATCCCGTCGCTGATCCGCGACGCCTTCGTCACCGCCACCCCCAACCCCAGGCCGGGGAACACCAGGGCGTTGTTGGACTGCGCGATCTGATACGTCACGCCCTTGTGAACCACCGGCTCGAAGGGGCTGCCCGTCGCGGTGAGCACCCTCCCGTCGGTCCACTCGATCAGATCCGCGGGCAACGCCTCCGCCTTGCTCGTCGGGTTCGACAACGGCAGGATGATCGGCCGGTCGGTGTAGGAGGCCATCTCCTTGACAATGCTCTCGGTGAACGCCCCCGCCTGCGTCGACGTTCCGATCAGCATCGTCGGCCGGGCCCGCGTCACCACCGTCGCGAGATTGATCCCACCCGCCGCACCCTGGCCGTCGGGCCCGGACGGCCAGTTCGCCACCTCGTCACGCGACCGGGCGTACGGCACCTGGAAATCCAGCAGCGTCGGATCGTCCGAGACCAGCAGCCCCTGCCTGGCCAGCGGGAAGAACCGCCGCGTCGCCTCCGCCGGGGACAGGCCCTCGCGAATCATCTGGTCGCGCAGCATGTCCGCGATGCCCAGCCCCGCGGTGCCGGCCCCGTGGATGGCGATCGTCTGATCGGCCAGCCGCGAGCCGGCCGCCCGCACCGCGGAGAACACCGCGGCCATGACCACCGCCGCCGTCCCCTGCATGTCGTCGTTGAAGGTGCAGCACGTGTCCGCATACTTGTTCAGGATCCGGCGCGCGTTGCCCGCGCCGAAGTCCTCCCAGTGCAGCATCGCGTTCGGGAACAGCCTGCTGCACGCCGTGACGTAGGCGTCGATCAGATCGTCGTACCGCTGATCCCGCACCCGCGCGTGCCGTTCGCCCAGGTACATCCCGTCGTTGAGCAGCCGCAGGTTGTCCGTACCCATGTCGAGCACCACCGGCAACACCCGCCGCGGATGGATCCCCGCGGCCGCGGTGTACACCGACAGCTTCCCGATCGAGATCTCGATGCCGCCGATGCCCTGATCGCCGATCCCCAGGATCCCCTCGGAGTCGGTGGCCACCAGCAGGTCCACATCGTCCGGACCCAGACCGGTGTTCCGCAGGGCGGTCTCGACCTGGTCCGGATGATCCACCGACAGGAACACGCCCCGGCTGCGGCGGAACTCATGACTGAACCGCTCGATCGCCGTGCCCACCGTCGGCGTGTACACCACCGGCAACATCACCGGCAGGTGCTCGGACAGCAGCCGGTAGAACAACACCTCGTTCCGGTCCCGCAGATTCGCCAGATACACCCATTTGGCCAGATCCGACGGCTGCTGCTGGTACTGCGCCCAGACCCGACGCACCTGCCCCTCCAGGGTGCTCACCCCGGTCGGCAACAGGCCCGTCAACTCCAACTGCTCCCGCTCCGCCAGCGTGAACGCCGTCCCCCGATTGATCGTCGGCGAGGACAGGACGTTGCGGCCGCGCGCCCGGATCCGGGCGACCACCTCCCTCGGTTCGTGGACGAGCTCGTACAGGGCGGCGACAGCCATTTGTCTTTGCCTCTCAGGTTGCGGTTCGCAGGGAGCGGACTCGATCGGACACGGACCGTTCGCAGACAGCATGCCGCCCGCGGACGCGCGGGTCACTGATCTGTTCATAAAGACAGGCAATAGTCATAACCGACCTGGTCCCGCGCGAGCAGGAACTGCTCGCCCTCGCTCGACAGGCGTCCATCTGCGTCGCCGCACCCACATCTGTCACGGAGGATATAGATTTGTGTCGCAGTATGCGGCATTCGGCAAGGGGGCGTGCCGACACATGAGCAACGGCGGCGGCTTCGGCCCATCCACGGGCGCATCATCACGCCCGCAGGTACCCGGCGACCATGCGGGGGCGCACGGTTCCCGGGTCGACCTCGGCCGGGTTCTCACCGGCCTGCGGCACCTGGACGCCTGCACCGAGCCGGCCCGTGTGTTCACCGGCCTCGCCGGGGTGTGCGTGCCCGCCCTGTGCGACGAGTGCCTGATCCAGGTCACCGAACAGGGCCGGCATCCATACCGGATCCGTCGGTCGGGACCGAGCGCCGTCCCCGATGCGGCGCCCATCACCGACGAGGAGTTCACCGCCGTCATCGACTCCCGGGGGGTGATCATGAACGGGTCGCCGACCGGTGGGGCGACCGTTGAGACCACCGACCATGCGGTGATCGCCCGGTTCGCCAACCCGCCCGGGGGCGGGCCGGACTTCCAGGGGGTCCTGGTCTGCCGCTGGCACGCCGGCCACGTCCCGGGTGGCGCCGACGCGGGCCTGGTCGGGGTGCTCACCGATCACGCGACCGCACTGGTCCACCGCGAACGCACCGCCGCGGCGATCCCCCCGGTCGACCTGGCCGGACAGGTCGTGTCGGCGCTGAACGCCACGCAACGGATCGCCGCCGCGTCCGGCATCCTGATGGCCCTGTACCACCTGTCCCCGATCCAGGCCCGCCAGTTGCTGACCCGGGCCAGTGAACACACCCACCGGCCGGTGAGCGAGATCGCCGAAACCGTGCTGCGCACCGGCACGCTGCCCGAGAGTCAGCCCCGCGCAACCGCGGTCACCGAAACCGGGACCCGCGGCGATTCGGGTACCCACCCGTGAATCCCACCCGAGGAACGACCCCGTCCGACCACACCGGTCCGGACACACGGCAAGGGGCCGAACCCATCGCAGCCAATCCACGCCGACCGCCACCCCCGGTGGCCGCGGCCGGCGACGGCACCACAGGCGGCCACGGCGTCACCGTCGCCGCCGAGCTGGCCCGGATGAGCGTGCAGGCCCTGCGCCTGTACGAGCGCAAGGGACTGCTCGAACCCGCGCGCACCGCCGGCGGCACCCGCCGTTACAGCGACGACGACATCGCCCGGCTGCGGCGCATCGGCGAACTCATCGACAACGGCATCAACCTCACCGGTATCGCCCATATCCTGAGCTTGGCAGCCGACAACGCCGCCATCCGCGACCACAACCGGAACCTGCGTACCGACAACCGCGCGCTGCGCTCCCGGAACAGCAAACTGACCACCGACAACGCCGCACTTCGCGCCGCCAACATCGCGATCACCAAGGACCACCCGGGGCAGGCCGGCCGACACCACCACGATCCGACCTGACCACTCGGTCGCAGGCCCCGCCATCCTCCGAGTCCGACAATCCGGCCGGCTGAACCCGCCACGCGTCAGGTCGGCGAGTTACCTGGCGTCGCCACCCGGGCTCGTCCGGTGGGTAGGGTCTGCGGTCATGTCGTTGCTCAGTCGGCTGACCGACGCCCTTCGCTCGGTGCTGGCCCCGAAGCGAGCGACCGGCCCGACCCGACCCGACGGCGGAGTGCACCCCGGCGGAACGCCGTCACCGGGGCAGTCCGGTCCGTCGGCGACGGCCGAGGTGGACCCGCGCCGGATCGGCAAGGTACGCATGACGTACTCGCCCTCGCGCGACGGTGCGCCGGATCCGGGCGAGATCGTCTGGACCTGGGTGCCTTTCGAGGAGCGGGACGGCCGGGGCAAGGACCGGCCGGTACTGGTGGTCGCCGCCGAGCCCGCGGGCACGTTCCTGGCGGTCCAGCTCACCTCCAAACAGCGCCAGGGCGCTGACTTCGTGCCGATCGGCTCCGGCTCGTGGGATTCGGCCGGGCGCCCGTCGTGGGTGAACATCGACCGGGTGTTCCGGGTGCACGCCACGGGCATGCGCCGGGAGTCCGCGGGGTTGCCGGCGCAGTCGTTCACTGCGGTGGAGGCGCGGCTGCGGCAGCGGTACGGCTGGCGATGACCGGCATGCGGGACAGCGGGCGGACGCGGGCGCTGATCGACGGATTGCACTCGTTCCTGAACGCAACCCCTGCGATGACGGGCGGCGACGGATCCGCGTGGGCCGCCGCGGTGTACCACCGCGCCGTGGACGAGGTGCCCGCCTATCGCGCATTCCTCGTCGAACAGGGCCTGCCCGTCGACCCCGCGCCGTCCACCGACTTCGCCGACCTGCCGCTGGTCACCAAGGAGAACTACCTACGTCGGTTCCCGCTGGCAAGCCGGTGCCGGGGCGGCCGGCTGGAGGCCGGGGACATGCTGGCGGTGTCGTCGGGTTCGTCGTGTTCGCCGACGATCTGGCCGCGGACGGTGC
>JBIOVW010000561.1:0-5076 GCA_044867945.1 Nakamurella sp.
TGCGGCGGAGGAAGCTGTTGTCGACCTCGAAGTAGCTCACAAGCTTGGCCAGGAGCTTCTCGGCCGCGTCGTGCAGGGTGAGCGCGGTGACGCCCATGAGTTCGGAGGCAGCCTGGGTCACGAGTTCTTCGAGCCCGAGCTTCGAGGTCATCGAACCCACTTCCGCCGGGAGTGGACCTCAGTCCATTCTCACAAGAACGTTTGTCCGTCGCGAGACCCGCCCGCTGCGGACCGCCGGCCCGGGACGGTGGGCGACCCGCAAAACCAGAATCTGCGCATCGTTGGTATCGATCCCCAGGATCGTACGGAATCGATGCTGAAGTCTGCCCAACTCCTGCGCATACTTTGGCGCCAAAGTTGTCAGATCGTGCTCGGTGCGGGCGTAGAGGAATACCGGCGAGATCGGATACACACCGAGTCCGAACGCAGTCGCGACGACCCAGAAGCGTTCCGTCGCCATCCCGCCGAGGACGTAGTCCGCGAGCGCCGTCCCATGCACGCTGATCACAGCCAGCCCGGAAGCGTCACGGACGCGGTCCCGCGTGTGCTCGCCCAGCGCGGCTCCGACGTTCCAATCGGCCAGGAGTTCCATCACGTCCGAGCGGGCCGACACCTGCAGCTTGACCAGATCCGTGGCATCCAGGGACAACGTCCGCACGTCGATGCCACGGTCCAGGGGGTCCCGGCCCGGCCATTTCAGTTCACCGATCATCTGCTCGTGCAGGGTCGGCGTGAGGTAGCGCAGTCGATCCGACGCCGACAGGACCTGGCCGATCGCCGACAGCCGTTCCGGGTCGGTCACCATGATCAGCCGAGCGCCCTCCGCCGCGACCGCGTCCCGCAAGGCCCGCAGAGTGCCGGCGTCGAACTCCTGACGGACACCGGGCGTGCGGTTCGACATCCGGTCGAGCATCGGGTCGTAGTAATCGGCGAGTTCGGAGCCGGTCTCGCCGAGCTTGACGATCACCCGCGGAAGTCCCGTTGCGGGGTCGTCGACAACGTCGAACGACCCGCCCACCGAGTACCGGGCAGCCGCCACCCGGGCATTGAACGTCGCGGCACCGATGGCGACGCAGGTCCCGCGGAAACGGACGTCCATCGCCGTGGTCTCGTCGGGGCGGACCGCAACCTCGAGCCGGTCGCGGTACCGGGTGACGAGCCACGGCTGGCTGTTGCCACCGGAGGGGGCGAGCCGCATCGCGTCGGCCATGGCATCCAGCGGGCCGGCCGCGCTCGCCGACGCGACCGGATCAGCCGGGATCGGTTCGAGCGAATCCTCGCCGAGCGGCGGAGGTTGCAGGTCGACCAGTTGTTCGTCCAAGTCGATGCGTGTCCGGCCGGACGGCAACCATTGGCCCCGCACCAGGCGACGCACGGCGGCCGCCACCGACGCCGCGCCGAGCGTGACCTCGCCGGCCAACTGCGGCCAGCTGGAAAGGGTCCGGTCCGTCTCCACCAGGGAGGCGGCCAGCCGGGCGGAGAGTTTGTCCGCCTCCAGGATCCGCATCACGAACGGGGCCTTGTCCCGGGCCGGCAGTCCTGCGAGCACGGTCGGGTCAACCGGGCCCAGCAGTCCGTGGAAGATCTCCCGATTGCCGTCGAGATCGAATCTCTCGATGTCCAGGAGACCGCGGTCGCTGGTCGCCATGATGACCGGGATGCCCCGTTCGCGGGCGGCGAGTCGGAGCAGCACCTTGATATCGAGAGAATCGCATTCGTCGACGACGATGTCCAGGCCGTCGACGAACTCCGCCACGGAATCCGTCATCACCCCGCGCGGGTCGACCTCCACCGGCAGGTACGGATCCAGCTCGGCGATCCGACGAGCGGCGATGACCGCCTTGTTCACCCCGAGGTCGAGCACGGTGGCCGGCAGCCGATTGAGATTGGACAGCTCCAGCCGGTCGAAATCGGCCAGCCGGAGGAACCCGCACAGACCCTCCATCGCCAGGGTGTGCGCGATCGAATGGCCCACGCTCAACCCGGCGACGCCGATCCGGATACGGCCGAATGACCGCTGCTCGACGGACGTGATCTGGTAACGGTTGCGGTCGAGCCGGATTCGGCGGAAGAGGGCCGGTCCGGGGACGGTCACCAGGGTCCGCCGCCACGGGTAGTACACCCAGCGCAGCGCCTCCGCGGACTCGGCCGCAGTCGGCGCGGTGATCAGGCCGTCGACCTGGCCGGCAAGCTCGGACCGGTGGTCGAGGACGAGAGTGCCGGGGTCGGCATGAACCGCGGCCCAACCCGGCGAATTCAGCGGTTCGTCATCGGGGAACAGCACCGGGCGATAGGCATCGGGTTCGCTGGGGATGGGCGACACCCGACGTGCCTATCATGCGGCCGCACGTTCGCCCGAATTGGCCCGAATGTGAGCCGGTCGGACCGGGCGCAGCTCAGCCCATTCGGTATCCAGGGCCACCCAGTGCTCGGGAGTGCTCAGGCGCTCGACCGCCTCGGCGTCCCACCACATGGGGACGGTGCGGTACCGGTCGTCCGGATAGGCAACCGCGGGGATCATGGAACTGGCTCGTGCCCCGGTCGTCTCCCACCGGCGGACGGCATGCTCGGCCACCGTGCACAGGGCGTACCGAGCCTGGAGCAGTCGCATCGAATGCGGGACGACACGGGCGAGCGCGGACGTCAGTTCCCTGCGCATCGGGGTGCGCTCGTTCACCCAGCCGGACTTCATCTCGATGACTCCGGCGGGCAGCCGATCCTCGATGTCACCCCACAGCAGCGCCTCGCCGGCTTGCCCGGCCCACTCGGCCACGGCGTGCGCCTGGACCGGCGACACGTACCTGCCCTGTGCCCGCATTCCGCCCACCACCCGCCCGCTGCGGTCCAGTGCGGCGGTGAACATGGCCGTGGTGGATCCGTCACGGACCTTGTCGTATTCCAGAACGGATTCGACGCCGTAGCGGGCGTAGCTTTCCAGCGCACCCAGCAGGAACTCTGCCCAGATTTGGGGTTGCTCCGTTGGGGTGGCATAGACGAACCGGCACCCCGACGTCAGGTCCTCGTAGCTGCCAATGAACCGTCCACCACGTGCACCTAGGGTAGTCACGCCGAGGGGACTCTCTGGCGTCTGGGTGTAAACGTTCACGGCGTTGATGGTAGTGCCAGAACGCTTGTACTGGGCCATTCGAAGTCAAAATGACCCATGTGGGAAGGCTTCGAGCGGAGAGTAATTGCTCCTGGTGTCTTCCAACCAGGTTGTCCACCACAGCGTGAGGGAACGACGGCGCAATGACTGCAATGTCCGTTACAGACCGCGCATGCATCACTGAGTGTAGTATTGTAGCTCTTTGCGAGGCCACACCCGGCTGCCCTGCGCACCCACTCCAATGGCGGTACAAGATCACGGAGAGATAATTCGGAGCCCGCACTGCGAAATGTGACGGACTACACTGCTCCACCAGGGTGAATGTGCCGACTCCGCCGCGTTTCGTCCGGTCGCGTGTGGTCCGCTCGGCCAGGCAGGCCTTCGGTTCGGCGGACGGCGGCTCACCCGAGAGCAACCGCCGATGGCTCGGTGAGATCTGCCGACTATCGGCGACGTCGATACGGTTCCCACATGACGGATATCTCGCTTCGCCGGAACAAGGTCGCGATCGTCGGTGCCGGCTCGGTTGGCGCCACCCTTGCGTACGCCACGCTGATCCGTGGTGTCGCCCACGACGTGGTCCTGTACGACATGGCCACCGCCAAGGTGCAGGCCGAGGCCCTTGACCTCCGGCACGGCCTGCAGTTCTGCCCGCCCGCCGACGTCGACGGCTCCGACGACGTCGCCATCTGCGAGAAGGCCGACGTCATCGCCATCACGGCCGGGGCCAAGCAGCGGCCCGGGCAGACCCGCCTCGAGCTGGCCGGCACCAACGTCGACATCTGCCGGGCGCTGATCCCCCAATTGCTCGACGTGGCCCCGGATGCCGTCATCGTCATGGTCACCAACCCTGTCGACGTGCTGACCTACGCGGCGCTCAAGTTCTCCGGGCTGCCCAAGAACCGGGTGCTGGGCAGCGGGACCGTCCTGGACTCCGCCCGCCTGCGCGAGGTCATCGCCCGCAAGCTCGGCGTGGCATCGCAGAGCGTGCACGCGTTCATCGCCGGAGAACACGGGGACTCCGAGTTCCCGCTGTGGAGCAGCGCAAGCATCGGCACCGTCCCGGTGCTGGACTTCGTCGCGCCCGACGGGACGACCCTGGACGAGGAGCAGGAGGCGAAGATCGCGCACGACGTCGTCAACGCGGCCTATGCGATCATCCAGGGCAAGGGGGCCACCAACTATGCGGTTGGCCTCGCCGGCACCCGGGTGATCGAGGCGATTCTGCGCGACGAGAACGGCGTGCTCGCGGTGTCCTCCCTGCTTGCCGGCTTCCACGGCATCACCGATGTGTGCCTGTCGCTCCCGTCGCTGGTCAACAAGTCCGGAGTCGCCGGCATGCTCGACGTCCCCTTGTCCGACCGCGAGATCGAGTTGCTCAAGACATCCGCCGCGGAGGTCAAGTCCGTCGCCGCGTCGCTGGGCCTGTGAGGTCGAAGGCCGACGCAGCCCGTGCGTGCGGCGCCCGACGTCAGGCCCAGATGGACCGCCGCTGACGCAGGCCATTGCCATGCCGGCGCCGTCCGGATTGCGCTGTCGGCAATGAATGCCGGGTTCGTCGGTCGCGTCCTGGCCGTGCCGGGACTGAGCCGACCGCATCCGATCCGTCGGCTCGGCCGGTACACCGTGCGCCCCGGTCGCGGATCGGCCGGGTCCGAGCTGCGGGACGTGATCGATCGGTGAGAATGCTCGACATCCCGTCCCGACAATCCCCGCGCCGGCCGGCACCGAATCGCGGGTGGGTGGGGATGGCCCCCGGGCTCCACGAGCCGACCCGACGAGAAGGGACCCGTCGCACCGATGGCACTGCTCACCCCGACCCGCCGGCACACGACCCCCTGGCCCGCGGCCGGAGTGTGGCCGGGGTTGTTCGACGTGCCTCGCGTTCCCGTGCACGCGGCCATCGCCCGCCGCCTGGCGTACGCGGCCGTCCACAAACTCCCGATGACCCTGCTGTTCCCGGACGGCAC
>JBIOVW010000562.1:0-6043 GCA_044867945.1 Nakamurella sp.
TCGTCGGACGGCACGGCGACGGAGCCGTCGACCACGAAGCCGGCCTCGCCCAGCAGTTCGCTGACCAGCGCGCCCGCGCCGCCGTCGTCCTCGCCGTGCAGCGTGTGATCGGTGATCGATACGATCAGGGCGCGACCGGCGTGGTGGGTGGTGGACACCGAAGGGCCTCCTCGTCGTGGCCGGCGCGCCCGATCGCGTCGACTGTGGGGGACTCGGGATCACCCTATCGACTGGGCCTCGCCCGGAACGCGCGGGTCGAACCCGAACCGGTTATTGTCCGATTTGTCACTCCCCTATGCTCGCTCCCGACTCGACCGTCCCCGAATCGAAACACTGCCCACCGAATCAAAGGACCACATTCATGGCGAACCGCAAGAGCACAGCGCGGGATCTCGCGCAGATAGCCATCTTCGCCGCACTCATCGCCGCCCTCGGGCTGCCGCCGGCGATCACCGTCGGCGGCATCGGCGTGCCCATCACCCTGCAGACGCTGGGCGTGATGCTGGCCGGTGGCGTCCTCGGCGCCCGCAAGGGCTTCCTCACCGTGCTGGTCTTCCTCGTGCTGGTCTCCGTCGGGCTTCCGCTGCTCTCCGGTGGCCGCGGCGGCCTCGGCGTCTGGGCCGGACCGTCCGCCGGTTACCTGGTGGGTTGGCTGGTCGGTGTCGTCGTGATCGGGGCCCTGACCGCCAAGATCCTTCCCCGCTATCCGCTGTGGCAGGGCATCGCGGTCAACCTGCTCGGGGGCGTCGTGGTCATCGGCGCGATCGGCATGCTCTGGTGGGGCATCCGGTTCGGCTGGGCGGCGGCCGCGGGCGGCTTCATCTTCCTGCCGGGCGACGCGCTGAAGGCGGTCATCGCTGCGGTGGTGGTCAAGCAGGTGCACCGGGCCTACCCGGGACTGATTCCGGGGGTCGCGCCGGCGAGCTCCCGCCCGCCGACGCAGAAGGTCTCGTCCTGACCGCTCCGCTTCTGAAGCTGGGCCGGTTCGACGAGGCCCCGGCGATCACCGTCGCCGGTCGTACCGTCGGCTATCGGCAGCTGGCCACCATGGTCGAGGACGGGGCCGCCTCGACGGTGGATCCGGTGACGACCGCGGGTCGGGGGCCGGTCGATGCCCTCGTGGCCGTGTTCGCCGGCGCGGCCGCCGCTCGCCCGGTGCTGGTCACCGATCCGGCGGGGCCGCCCCCGCCGCTGCCCGATCGGCTCCCACCGCAGACCTTCCTGGTGGTGATCACCAGCGGCACCTCGGGACACCCGCGGCCGGTGCTGCGCACCGCTGCGTCCTGGACGACCTCGTTCGCGCCGTTCTCGGCGCTGACCGGCATCGGGCCGGGCGATCGGGTGCTGCTCACCGGCCCGCTGCACGCGACGATGCAGCTGTTCGCGGCCGTGCACGCGCTGGCGATCGGCGCGCACCTCGTCGATGACCCGATGGCCGCGACCGCCGCCCATGCCGTCCCGTCCCGGTTGGCGACCCTGTTGGACGAGCTACCACACGAAGCGCCGCTCCGGACGGTGGTGGTGGCCGGCGCGGTGCTGTCCGCCGGGATCGCCGACAGGGCCGTCCACCGGGGGCTGGCCGTCACCGAGTACTACGGCGCCGCCGAGCTGTCGTTCGTCGCGGCCCGTCGGGTACCCGGCCCGCTGCGGGCCTTCCCGGGTGCCGAGGTGCGGGTGCGGGACGGCGTGGTGTGGGTGCGCTCGCCGTACCTGTCTCTCGGCTACCCGGACGGCGTGCACGGCCCGTTCCGGCGGGACGACGACGGGTTCGCCACCGTCGGCGACCTGGCCGAGGAGGTCGACGGCGGGCTGCGGATCCGGGGACGGGGCGACGCGGCGATCACCACCGGCGGCGCGACCGTGCTGGTGGAGGACATCGAGACCGCGCTGCTGACGATTCCCGGCGTCGCCGCGGTCGCCGTCTTCGGGCTGCCGCACCCCCGTCTGGGGCAGCTCGTGGTGGCCGTGCTCGAGCCGACGGCCGGCGCGGATCTGAACGTTGTGCGGAAGGAGGCCCGGCGTCGGCTGCGTGGCCCGTCCCTGCCGCGCCGCTGGCTGCTGGCCGACCGGCTGCCCCGCACCCCCGGCGGCAAGGTTGCCCGGCACCTGGCGGCCGCCGCGGTGGCCGCGCTCGACGACAACCGGCCGGCACCGACCGGGACATCCCCGCTCCACCCACTGCGACCGCGCGCGGAACAATCCGCCTCCTCCGTCGCCGGATTGAATGCGCCCGGTCGTCCTGCACTGGATGGCGGCCTCGCAAGCTCTGCCGACTACCGTCACGACCGTGACCCCACCTGACCCGCGGGCGCCGGTGCTGGTCGCCGGGCGCCGCACGGCCGTCGGGACCAGCGGTCACGCCCTGGCCGGCGTCGACGTGATCGGACTGACCGCTCCGGTGCTCGCCGCGGTGGCCTGCGCGACGGGGCCGCTGGGTCTGCGCATCGACGATGTGATCATCGGCAACTGCCTCGGTCCCGGCGGGAACATCGCGCGGGTGGCGGCGCTGGCCGCCGGTCTCGGCGACGACGTGCCGGGCGTCACGGTCGACCGGCAGTGCGGCTCCGGTCTCGACGCGGTGCTGCAGGCCGCGTCCAGGGTGCGGGCCGGCGACGCCGAACTGGTGCTGGCCGGCGGGGCCGAGTCGGCGAGCACCGCGCCGTGGCGGTTCTGGCCGCCGTCGGCCGGCGGTGAGCCGCGGCGCTACACCCGGGCGCCGTTCGCCCCGGCCGGTTTTCCCGATCCGGGTATGGGGGAGGCGGCCGACGCGCTGGCCGTCAAGCTGGGCATCACCCGCGCCGAGCAGGACCGGTACGCGGCCCGGTCGCATGCGCTGTCCCACGCCGCCGCCGCGGCCGGTCGGTACGCCGGCGAGATCGTCCCCCGGCCCGAGCTGGCGGCGGACCAACGGCCGCGAGCGGGCCTGACCGAGGAGCGGCTTGCGCGGCTCCGGCCGTCGTTCGGGCCGGACGGCACGGCCACGGCCGGCAACTCCTGTGGGGTCTCCGACGGGGCGGCGGTGGTGGCCGTCACCACCGAACCGGCCGCGCGCGCCGCCGGCCTGCCCTACCTGCGGATCCGGGGTGCGGCGGTGGCGGGTGCGCAGCCGGACCTACCCGGGCTGGCCCCGGCCCCCGCCGTGCGCCGGCTGCTGGGCCGGACCGGGGTCACGCGCAGTGACATTGGGGCGGTGGAGGTCACCGAAGCGTTCGCCTCGGTGGTGCTCGCCGTGATCGACGAAGTGGGCCTGGACGAGGATCGGGTGTGCGCCGAGGGAGGGGCGATCGGGCTCGGCCACCCGTGGGGGGCGTCGGGGACGATCCTGTTGCTACGCCTTATGTCCCGGCTGCTCGGTGCGCATCCGGGGGACGGTTCCGGGCTGGGGCTGGCGGCCTGCGCGATCGGTGGCGGCCAGGGCCTGGCGATGCTGCTCGCCCATCCGGGGGCCTGATCGCGGTGGCCGAGATCCGTTTCACCGCCGTGCAGCACCGGTTCGGCGACCGGACCGTGCTGTCCGGCATCGACCTGACGTTGACCGAGCACCGGATCGGGATCGTCGGCGCCAACGGTTCGGGCAAGTCGACCATGGCCCGGATGATCAACGGCCTGATCTCCCCGACGTCGGGGACGGTCACGGTGGACGGTCTGGACACCACCACCAAGGGTCGCGAGGTGCGCAGGCGGGTCGGGTTCGTCTTCACCGACCCCGACAACCAGATCGTGATGCCCACCGTGGCCGAGGACGTCGGATTCTCGCTGCGCCGCTCCGGGCTGGGCAAGGCCGAGATCGCGGGGCGGGTGTCGGACATCCTGGCCCGGTTCGGGTTGGCCGGGCACACCGACCATCCCACCCATCTGCTCTCCGGTGGGCAGAAGCAGCTGCTCGCCCTGGCCGCGGTGCTGGTGACCGGGCCGGCGGTGATCGTCGCGGACGAACCGACGACCCTGCTCGACCTGCGCAACGCCCGGATGGTCAGCGACCTGCTGAACAACCTGCCCGAGCAACTGGTGCTCGTCACCCACCACCTGAACCTGCTGGACGGCTTCGACCGGGTCGTCGTGGTGGACGCCGGGCGGGTCGTCGCCGACGGTCCCCCGGCGGTCGCCCTGCCCGCCTACACCGGGTTGCTGACGTGACAGGGCAGGTGGCGGGGTGGTGATGATCGGCCTCTACCAGCCGGGATCCTCGGTGCTACACCGCATCCGGGCCGGCTGGAAGCTGCTGGGCCTGTTCCTGGCGGTCATCTGGATCGTGCTGCTCACCGCGCCCTGGCAGCTGGGCGTGGCCGCGCTGCTGGTGGCCACCGGGTTCGCGCTGGCCCGCATCCCGTGGCCGGTGGTGTGGCGCCAACTGTGGCCGATGCGCTGGTTCGTGCTGGCCATCGCCGCCTTTCAGGTGATTTTCGCCGGCTGGGATCGCGCGGTGATGGTGTGCGGCAGCCTGCTGCTGACGGTGGCCATCGCCGCGCTGGTCACCCTGACCACCCGGGTGACCGCGATGCTCGACGTCTGCCGGCGGCTGCTGGGGCCGCTGCACCGGTTCGGCGTAGACCCCGACCGAGTGGGGCTGCTGCTGGCGTTGACGATCCGCTGTGTCCCGCTGATGGCCGAGATCGTCGGGGCGGTGTCCGAGGCCCGCAAGGCTCGCGGCGCGAGCTTCTCGGTGCGGGCCCTTGTGGTGCCGTCGGTGGTCCGGGCCCTGCGCCGGGCGGACGCCATCGGTGACGCGCTCACCGCCCGCGGCGTCGACGACTGACCCGCGCGGACAGGCCAGGGCGGATTCGGGCATAGGGTGCTGGCATCCGCCAACCCTCTCAGGGAGCCCGACGATGACCCGACGCCGCTGGGCCGCACTGCCGGTTGCCTTCGCCCTGACCGTACTGGCCGCGTGCACGTCGAGCACGGAGGTCACCTCGAGCACGGAGCTCCCGTCGAGCACGGGGCTCCCGTCGAGCACAGGGCTCCCGTCGAGCACAGGGGCGTCGCCAGAGGCCGACACGGCCGCCTCCCAGCCGGCCGAGGCGTCCGGGTCCGTCGAACCGAGCAGCGGCGCCAACGCACCCGCGATCGCCAACCCAGCCGGGGTGCCAGGCGTCCCCGCCGATCCGGTGTGGATCTCGTCTGCGATCCGCAAGGTGGACGGCCTGGCCACCAGCCTGCAGGAGGAGACCAAGATCCCGGGCATGGCGGTCGCGGTGGTGCACGACGGGGCGATCGTGTTCGCCAAGGGGTACGGCGTGCGGGAGGTCGGCCAACCCGACGCCGTGGACGCCGGCACGGTTTTCCAGCTCGCGTCGCTGTCCAAGCCGATCGGCGCCACCGTGATTGCGCGGGAGGTCGGCAAGGGCACGGTCGACTGGGACACCCCGCTCGTCACCCACCTGCCCGACTTCGCGCTGGCCGACCCGTACGTGACGCAGAACGTGACCGTGGCCGACATGTACTCGCACCGGTCCGGCCTGCCGGACCATGCCGGAGACCTGTTGGAGGACCTGGGATATGACCGTGACTACGTCCTGTCCAAGCTGAGGTACGAGCCACTCAACCCGTTCCGGGCGATCTACCACTACACGAACTTCGGCATCACCGCCGGCGCCGAGTCGGTGGCCCGGGCCGCCGGGGTCGATTGGGAGACGCTGTCGGAGAACAACATCTACGGGCCGCTGGGCATGACCGACACCAGCTCGACGTTCGCCGACTTCGAGGCCAACCCCGATCGGGCGGTCGGCCATGTGCTGGTCGACGGCGAGTACCAGGCCAAGTACGTGCGCCAGCCCGACGCCGAGGCCCCGGCCGGCGGGGTCAGCTCGTCGGTCAACGACGTGGCCGCCTGGCTGGCGATGGTGCTGGACGAGGGCAAGACCGCCGACGGCACCCAGTTGGTCGACCCTTCCGCGCTGAACGCCGCGCTCACCCCGCACATGCGGGCGGTCGAGGGCAGCGTGATCCCGTCGACGATCCTCAACCGGGCCCTCTTCTACGGATATGGGTTCAACCTCAACAACGACGCCAGCGGCCGCGTCCGCATCGGCCATTCCGGAGC
>JBIOVW010000563.1:0-2446 GCA_044867945.1 Nakamurella sp.
AGCCGCGCCGACGCCGACCAGGACGAGCCCCATGTTCTCGGTCGTCGAGTAGGCCAGTAGCGCCTTGAGGTCGGTCCCGACAGCGGCCTGCAGGATTCCGTAGACCGCCGAGACCGCGCCCAGCCCCAGCACCAGCAGCCACCACCACTCGGGCCCGCCGCCCAACAGGTCGAACCCCACCCGGGCGATCCCGTACACACCCATGGTGACCATCGCCGCCGACATCAGTGCCGACACGTGGCTGGGGGCCTCCGGGTGCGCCCGCGGCAGCCACGCGTGCAGCGGCACGATCCCCGCCTTGGAGGCGAAGCCCACCAGGGACAGTACGAACACCAGCCCCGCGGTCGCCGGCGAGAGCTGGCCGCCGGCGGTGCGCAACGCCGGGAACGAGTCGTCCGGGGCGTGCCCGACCAGGACCATGAGCCCGATGAGGATCGCCACGAACCCCATGTGGGTCATCACCGCGTACCAGCGGCCCGCCGAGGCCACCTCGTCGCGGCTGCGGTGCTGGGCGAGCACCAGCAGCAACGACGTCAGTGCCATCAGCTCCCAGCACAGCAGGAACGTGCCGGCGCTGCCCGCCACCGGCACCAGCAGCGTCGCCACTACGAACAGCGGAACCATCGCCTGCACGCCGCGCCCGTCCAGGCCGTTCCGCGCGTACCCGATCCCGTAGATCCCGACCGCGACCGCCACCGCACCGACGACGGCCACGAACACACCGCCCAGGGCGTCGACCGTCAACATCACGCCCGCCAACGGCAGCAGCCCCGGCACCGCCACCGAGAGGCCCTGCCCGGCCAGCGCCGCCGCACCCGCCACCACACCCGCCGCCCCACACAGCGCGGTGCCCACGCCCACCACGGCCGGCCGCACCGCCCGCGGGACCACCAGCGCCCCGACCACGCTGATCGCGGCGAGGACCCCCGCGCCGCCGAGGCCGGCCTGGACCAGGTTCATCGTCCGGTCACGGTGCGGAGCGCCTCGACGATCGCCTCCGGGCGCGGCGGACATCCCGGAACCTCGAGATCGACCGGAATCACGTCGCCCACCGCGCCGGCCACCCCGTACGCGCCGGCGAACGCCCCGCAGTTGCGGGCGCAGTCCCCGATCGCGGCGACCAGTTTCGGTGCGGGGACCGCGTCGTAGGTGCGGCGCAGCGGCTCTCGCATGTTCCGCGTCACCGGACCCGTCACCAGCAACGCGTCAGCGTGCCGGGGCGAGGCGACCAACCGGACCCCGTACCGCTCAGCGTCGTATACCGGGCCGAACGCCGATGCGATCTCCACCTCGCAGCCGTTGCACGACCCGGCATCGACGTGACGGACCTGGACCGAACCACCCAGCTCCACGGCCGGCGCCGGCCGACCACCAGCCGGGCCCGGCGGCGCCGGTTCGGCAACCGTCCCGACCCTACGGATCATGCGCGACAAACCCAGCACTGCACAGGTCCCTTCGGCATCAGGAAATGGACGTGGCCGTCCCGCCACAGGACGGGATGGGCGGGACATCCATCTCAGCGTGGACGCATCGGCACGGCACTGGCCCGGCCGCTGGAATCCTGCAGGTCCTCCAGCAACTCAACCCGACCGGCCAACACCGATGTCAGGATCCGCCGTGCCATCGCCAGTAACTCCGCCACCTCGCCGCTGGTCAACGAGTAGTGCACGGTCGAGCCCTCTTTGCGGGCCACCACCAGGCCCGCCCGCCGCAACAGCGCCAAGTGCTGTGACAAGTTCGCCGGCTCGATTCCCACCTCCGGCAGCAGCTCCGCCACGGCATGCTCGCGCTCGGCGAGCAGCTCCATCACCCGGATCCGGGCCGGATGCGCCAGCGTTTTGAAGAACTCAGCCTTCAGCTCGTACAGAGGCTTGCTCACCTTCCATGGCCTTCCTCGCTCACCGATCGCCAACTCCACCGAGCATCCACCGAGCACGGCAGGAGCGGGACCAAACACTTGCAGACCTTAGCAACTGTTAAATGCCTACACGATGTCCGGGCATTGCCACGCAGCTGTGAGCTGCACGACATGGTCGTGGCCTTCCTCGCCCAGCCGCCGGCGAACTGCACCGACCGCCGGAGGTCCGCCGGTCAGAACGGAGCTGCGGGGTTCGTCGCGCGGGTAGCGCATGGGTGCGGAATGGAGGAGGCACTCCGTGAGCCCTGCACCGTCGCCGGCTTCGGCGCGGCCCAAGTGGTCGTGGTCGCGGGCGGGTTCGCAGGCCTCTCCGCGGTCCGGGAACTGGACGACGTCGGCGCGGACGTGCGGCCGCCACGACCGCGGCATCTCGGCGACGGCCGCAACCTGCTCGCGACCTGCTCAACCTGGCCGTGCGCTACCTGACCTGGCGGCGCGCACCCAACGTCATCGTGGGTGATCCTCCGTAGCCCTGCGCACCCGGCGGAGCACCGCTCAGCTAGGTTTTCGTCCGGCGCGAGCCGATCG
>JBIOVW010000564.1:0-6041 GCA_044867945.1 Nakamurella sp.
GATCGCGTCCCGGGCCGCGCTCGGCTTCTTCGGCGCCATGCTGATGCCGTCGACATTGTCGTTGCTGCGCAACGTCTTCGTCGACCGTCAGCAACGCCGACTGGCCATCGCCATCTGGGCGGCCGGCTTCTCCGGCGGCGCGGCGCTCGGTCCGATCGTCGGCGGATTCCTGCTGGAGCACTACTGGTGGGGCTCGGCGTTCCTGATGGCCGTTCCGGTCCTGGTGCTGCTGCTCATCCTGGCGCCGATCTTCGTTCCGGAGTCCAAGGACCCGTCACCGGGGCCGATCGACGTGGTCAGCATCGTCCTGTCCCTGTTGACCATGACGCCCCTGGTGTACGCGATCAAGTCGATCGCCCATGACGGGTTCTCCGCCCTGCCCATCGGCCTGGTCGCTCTGGCCCTGCTCGCCGGTTCGGCGTTCGTCCGTCGGCAGCTGACCCGGCGCGACCCGATGCTGGAGGTACGGCTCTTCCGTCGCTCCGCGTTCACCGGGGCGGTACTGGCCAACCTGCTCGCGGTCTTCGCATTGGTCGGGTTCCTGTTCTTCGTGGCGCAGCACCTTCAGCTGGTACTCGGGTACAGCCCGATGGAGGCCGGCCTGATCCTCCTGCCGGGCCTGATCGTGACGATCGTCGCCGGTCTGGCGGTGGTGCCGCTGGTGCGCGTGCTCTCGCCGCGGATCGTGGTCGCCGGCGGGCTGCTGATCAGCGCCGCCGGGTACGTGGCGATCCTGTTCACCGCGGACGACCCCACCGCGTTGGGGTTGGGCGCAGCGTTCGTGCTGCTCGGCCTGGGTATCGGCGCGGCGGAGACGATCTCCAACGACGTCATCGTGTCCAGCGTCCCGGCGGACAAGGCCGGTGCGGCCTCGGCGATCTCGGAGACCGCGTACGAACTGGGCGCGGTGTTGGGCACCGCTGTCCTCGGCGGCATCCTCTCCGCGGTCTACGCGGCGCGGGTCGTCGTGCCCGCCGGCCTGGACGACGCGGCTGCCACGAGCGCGTCCGAGACGCTGGGCGGGGCGACCACCGTCGCCGCCGGTCTGCCCGAGCCCGCCGCGAGCCAGCTGCTGGACTCGGCCAGGCACGCCTTCGACAGCGGCGTGGTGATCACCTCGGCGATCGCGGTCGCCCTGGTGCTGGCGGCCGCTTCCCTGGCCTGGCTGACCCTGCGCGGCAAGGGCGCCGAGAGCTGATCCGCCCCAGTGGAGGACGAGATCCACATCAGCGGGTGACCGCGGCCGCGGTGGTGCGTCCAGATCCGCACCAGCAGCTCAAGAAAGCTGCCCATGTGCATGTCGGGCGAACCAGCCCGCGGCCGTGCCGGCCACCTCCAGCACCGCGCCGGATGGTTGTGCTCAACCGCCGACCTGTCTTTGTCTTCGTCCACCCGGACGACGTCCCACGAGCCGCTCAGCGACGTCGTGGCCGCTCCGTGCGTGAGGTCGCGTCGGCCCTCACCGGCGCCGAGCGAACCGGCAGAGTGATCGGTCAAGGTCGGCGGGTTGCTTTGGTCCGGATGACGAAGCCGCGATTCAAACCCCGAGCTCGGCCCGAACCAGCGGCGCGACAGCGGTGCCGAGCAGCTCGATGGCCCGCAGCGAGTCGGCCTGCGGCACGCTGGACAGGTCCATCTGGAACCCCTGCCGGTCATGCCGCAGGACCCGGTGCAACTCGACGATCCGCTCGGCGACCTGTTCGGGCGCACCGATGAAGTACGCCCCGCCGGGCGCCGCCTGCGCGTCGTAGGAGGACCGGTCGGGCATCGGGAACCGCCGCTCGCGGGAGATCCGGCGCATCGAGTCCAGCCAGTAGGGAAAGAACGTGTCCGACGCCCGGCTGTCGTCGCTGATGAATCCCATCCCGGACACCGCGACCTCCGCTACCGCGCCCGGCCGCTCGGTCTGCGCGAACGCCCGCCGATACAGGTCGACCAGCGGCGCGAACCGTGCCGGCTGCCCGCCGATGATGGCGTAGTTGACCGGCAGGCCGAGAATGCCGGCGCGAACCGACGATTCGGGGTTGCCGCCGGTGGCGACCGAGATCCGCAGGCGCTCCCCCAGTCCCGGCTTGGGATACGGCCTGGGCAGGATCACCGCCTGGTCCAGTGGTGCCCGGAACTGCCCGGACCAGGTCACCGGGTTGCCCTCGTCGATGGCCAGGAGCAGCTGGATCTTCTCGTCGTACAGGGCGTCGTAGTCGGCCAGGCTGGCCCCGAACAGCGGGTAGGACTCGATGAACGACCCGCACCCGGCCATCAGCTCCACCCGGCCGCGCGAGATCAGGTCGATGGTGGCGAACTGCTGGTAGACCCGCACCGGGTCCTCGGTGGACAGCACTGTGACGGCGCTGCCCAGTCCGATCCGGTTGGTCTGCCCGGCGGCCGCGGCGAGCACGGTGGCCGGCGACGACACCGCGTAGTCGGGCCGGTGGTTCTCGCCGATGCCGAAGAAGTCCAGACCCACCTGCTCGGCGAGCCGGATCCGTTCGAGCAGGTCGGCCATCCGCTGGGCCGGGGAGACCCGCTCGTGGGTGACCGGGTTGGGGTGGATGTCGCCGAAGCTGTAGACGCCGAGCCGCATGGCGGTCATTTTTCCGGTGCGCGGTGGGCTGCGAAGAAGTCCCGCAGCAGGTCCGCACATTCCTGCTCGAGCACCCCACCGCGGACCTGCACCCGGTGGGTGAGCCGGTGGTCCCGCAGCACGTCCCACAGCGACCCGGCGGCGCCGGTCTTGGGTTCCCAACAGCCGAACACCACGGTGTCGATGCGGGCCAGCCCGATCGCGCCGGCGCACATGGTGCAGGGTTCGACGGTGACGGCCAGCGTGCAGCCGGTCAGGTTCCAGCCTCCGACGGTGCCGGCGGCGGCCCGCAGCGCGAGGATCTCCGCGTGCGCGGTGGGGTCGCCGGTGGCCTCCCGAGCGTTGCGGCCCTCCCCGATGACGACCCCGCCCGGGTCGAGCACGAGCGCCCCGACCGGCACGTCACCGGTCTCCGGGGCGGGCCGGGCGAGGGCGAGCGCCCGCCGGATCAGCTCGGCGTCCGAGGCGTGGTGGAGTGGCCCCGGCATGATGGCCAGGTTCAGACCTTCTCGAGGACCTTGCCGAACGCGTCGGCGAACCCGCACCGGGCGGCGATCATGGCCAGCTGCTCGTCCGGATACAGGTCGACGTCGTCGACGATCAGCTGCATCTCCTGCTCGGGCACTCCCAGATCGGCGAGAAGGCCCAGATCGCCCTCCGGCCAGGGGTCGTCGTCGATCTCGTCGTCCTCGGGGACCTGCACCTGGAGCAGGTCCAACACGTCGGCGGCGATGTCGTAGTCCAGGCCGGCGGTCGCGTCGGAGAGCAGCAGCGTGGCCCCGCCGGGCACCGGGCGCACGATGACGAAGAACTCGTCGTCCACCGCGAGCATGGCGAACACCGGGCCGCTGGTCGCCACCCGGCGCAGACCGGTGATGACGCCGTCCAGGTCGTCCAGCAGCTCGGGTGCGAGCAGCGAGCAGCGCCACGTCGTGTCCTCGCGGGTCACTGCGACCCCGAAGCCCTCGGTCGTGCTCGTCCCGGGAGTGCTCAACGCGCCGCCGCCCTTTCGAGGCACCTCGCAGGCTCGGTCGCCCCGAAGGGGACGCCGCTGCTGTGTCCATGGTTCGCTCGGCAGGCCTCGCTCACATCGACCAACGTTACGGCCTGCGGACGGGAACGGCCATGCCGCGGTCCCCCAATCAGGACCGGGCCTCGACCCGGCGGATCCACCCCCCTTCCGACCGGCGATGATGGCCGCATGCACCCCGTTCCACCCGAAGGCGCGCCGCTGTCGTTCGACCTGCTGCCGCCGGCGGTGTGCGTGGTGGGGCTCGGGCTGATCGGCGGCTCGCTGGCCCGGGCGGTACAGCCGCACCTGCCGGTGACCGGGTGGTCGCCGAGCCCGGCCACCCGGGACGCCGCGGCCGCCGACGGCTTCGCGGTTGCCGAATCCCTGTCGTCCGCGCTCGGGGCGGCGGCGCGGGACGACGCCCTGGTCGTGCTGGCCTCCCCGGTGACCACCTTCCGCAGCCTGCTCCGAGAGGTTGCCCAGCACGCCCCCGACGTGCGGTTGACCGACGTGGCGAGCGTGAAAGCGGCGGTGGCGGAGGAAGTCTCGCAGATCGTGCCGCAGGCCCGGTACGTCGGGTCGCACCCGATGGCCGGCACCGCCGCATCCGGCTGGGCGGCCGGCTCGGCGGACCTGTTCACCGGTGCCGCCTGGGTGACCTGCCTGACCGAGGACACCGACGTCGCCGACTGGTCGGCGGTGGCCGCGCTGGCGTTGAGGTTGGGTGGCCGGGTCGTGCCGACGGAGGCGGAGGCCCACGACTCGGCGGTCGCCCGGATCTCCCATCTGCCGCACGTGATGGCCCTCGCGCTGGCCCAGGTCGGCGCGCAGGGTGGAGCGCTCGCGCTGTCCCTGGCGGCGTCCTCGTTCGCGGACGCGACCCGGGTGGCCGGGACCCGGCCCGAGCTGATTCGGGCCATGTGCGAGACGAACCGGGAGGCCCTGGTCGACGCGCTGGACGACGCGTTGGGCCTGATGGGGGTGGCCAGGGGATCGTTGGCATCCACCGGGTCGCTGTTCAAGCTGGCCGAGGGCGGGCACCTGGCCCGCGGCCTGTTCGAGGCGCGCGGATCCGGGCTGGAGCCGATGACCTTGTCCGGCGCCGATCTGGTGGAGCAGCTCCTCGCGGTTGGTGCGGCCGGCGGGCATGTGACCGGGCTGTCGGGCGGGCCGGCCGACCTGCGCGTCGTGGCCCAGTACCCCGACGGCCCCGCCGACGACTGACTGACCAACCCGCCCCGGAGTTGATCATGGAGAACACGCCCTCATTCGGCCGGAATAAGGGCGTGTCGTTCATGATCGACTTCAGGTGGGGGTGGTGGGGGTCGGGGTGGCGGGGGTCGGGGTGGCGGGGGTGGGGCCACGGCCGGACCAGGTCCAGGCGTAGGCACCGTCGTCCACAGCGAGACCGCCCTCGCCCAGTTCCAGGGGCCGGAAGGTGTCGACCATGACGGCCAGCTCGTCGAAGTAGTCCTTGCCCAGCGACGCCTCCACCGCACCGCGCTGGGGGCCGTGCGAGTGGCCGCCGGGATGCACGCTGATCGACCCCGGCCCGATGCCCGATCCCTTGCGCGCCTCGTAGTTGCCGGCGACGTAGAACATGATCTCGTCGCTGTCCACGTTCGAGTGGTAGTAGGGCACCGGGATGGACAGCGGGTGGTAGTCGACCTTGCGCGGGACGAACGCGCAGACGACGAAGTTGGTGCCCTCGAACACCTGATGCACCGGCGGCGGCTGGTGCACCCGGCCGGTGATCGGTTCGAAGTCGCGGACGTTGAACGTGTACGGATACAGGCAGCCGTCCCAGCCGATCACGTCGAACGGATGATGCGGGCTGACCACGATCGACCCGACGATCCCGCCCGGACCGTTTCCTCGGTGCTTGGTGTAGATCGGCACGTCGGACCCATCGACCAGAAGCGGCGCAGCCGGCCCGTGCAGATCCCGCTCGCAGTACGGCGAGTGCTCCAGCAGCTGCCCGAACCGGGACAGGTACTTGCGGGCCGGGCCGATGTGGCTGTTGCTCTCGATGATGTACGCCCGCATCGGCTCGACCGGAAGCCAACGATGCACGGTGGCCCTGGGCAGGATCACGAAATCGCCGGTCTCGACAGACAGCTCACCGAACACCGTTTGGACGCTTCCCGTGCCGGATTCGACGAACACGCATTCGTCGCCGGTCGCGTTGCGGTACAACGGACTCGGCCGGGTGGCCAGCACGTAGGAGATGCGGACGTCCCCGTTGCCCAGCACCAGCCGACGGCCGGTGACGAGATCGACGTCCCCGGTGGTGTCATCACCGAACAGGTCGTGCAGCCGCAGGTGCCGGGGCATCAGCGGGTGGTTCGGTGTGGTTGACAGGTCGGGCAGGTCCCACACCCGGGCATCGACCATGGCGGAGGGGATGTTCCGGTGGTAGAGCAGCGACGAGTCCGAGGAGAAGCC
>JBIOVW010000565.1:0-2107 GCA_044867945.1 Nakamurella sp.
CCCGGAGAACGGCCTCACTCTCGATCAGGCCGTGCACATGATCGAGAACGCCGTCGGCATCATCGGCATCCCGGTCGGCGTGGCCTGCAATTTCCTGATCAACGGACGGGACGTGCTGGTGCCCATGGCCACCGAGGAACCCTCGGTGGTGGCCGCCGCCAGCAACGCCGCCCGCATCGCCCGCATCCACGGCGGGTTCTTCACCTCCAGCTCCGGCCCGATCATGCAGGCGCAGGTCCAGGTCGTCGACGTGGCCGACCCGCAGGCGGCCCGGCTGCGACTGCTGGAGGCCCGGACAGAACTGCTGGGCAAGGCGGCCGCCGTCGACCCGGTGCTGGTCCGGCTCGGCGGCGGGGTACGCGACCTGATCGTCCGCCTGATCGAGGCTCCCGATCAGACCTACGTGGTGCTGCACCTGGTCGTCGACGTCCGGGACGCGATGGGCGCCAATGCGGTCAACACGATGGCCGAGGCGATCGCCCCCCGGGTCACCGACATCACCGGCGGCCGGGTGCTGCTGCGGATCCTGACCAACAAGGCCGACCTTCGGCTGGCCAGGGCCCGCGCCGTGTTCGACGCGGAGGCGCTCGGCGGCAGCCAGGTCGTCGACGACATCGTGCACGCCTACCAGTTGGCCGCCGCCGACCCCTATCGGGCGGCGACCCACAACAAGGGCATCATGAACGGCATCACCGCGGTCGTGCTGGCCACCGGCAACGACACCCGCGCGGTCGAGGCCGGCGCCCACTCCCACGCGGTGAACGCCGACGGCCGCTACACCTCGCTGTCCACCTTCGAGAAGGACGCCGACGGCAATCTGGTCGGCACCATGGAACTGCCCATGCCCGTCGGGCTGGTCGGTGGCGCCACCAAGGTCCACCCGACCGCACGGGCGGCCGTCAAGCTCACCGAGGTCAGCACGGCAACCGAACTCGCCGAGATCGTCGTCGCGGCCGGTCTGGCACAGAACCTCGCCGCCTGCCGCGCGCTGGCCACCGAGGGCATCCAGCGCGGCCACATGTCCCTGCACGCACGCAATGTCGCCGTCGCGGCGGGCGCCGATCCGGACGAGATCGACGCCGTCGTGGCCCGGCTGGTCGGTGACAAGGCGGTCCGGCAGGACCACGCCGAGGCCGTGCTGGCCGAACTCCGCGCCGCCCACTGATTCCGGACCCGACCGGCCGGCCCGCGGAAGTCCTCGGAAGGAACCCCACGATGTCGCCCCTGCCGCAGCAGGTCACCATGACCGGCCTGCCCTCCACCGTGACGATTTGCGAGGTCGGTCCCCGGGACGGCCTGCAGAACGAGAAGTCCGTCGTTCCGGTCGAGGTGAAGCTCGAGTTCATTCGCCGGCTCACCGAGGCCGGTCACCGCCTGGTCGAGGTGACCAGCCTGGTGCACCCGGACTGGGTGCCGCAGCTCGCCGACGCGGAGCAGCTGCTCACCCGGCTCGCCGGCGTCCCCGGCGTGCGGTACCCGGTCCTGGTGCCCAACCGGCGTGGGTACCAGCGAGCGGCCGAACTCGGCGTCACCGACATCGCGATCTTCGGCAGCGCCACCGAGACCTTCGCCCGGCGCAACCTCAACCGCACGGTCGACGAATCATTGGCCATGTTCGAACCGGTCGTCGCCGCGGCCAAGAACGACGGCGGCCGGGTCCGCGCCTACCTGTCCATGTGCTTCGGCGACCCCTGGGAGGGACCCGTCCCGCTCGACCAGGTCGTCGCGGTGGCCACCCGAATGATGAACCTGGGCTGCGACGAGCTGTCCCTGGGCGACACCATCGGCGTCGCCACGCCAGGGCACGTCGGCGCGCTGATCGGCCGGCTCACCGAAGCCGGGGTGGGTGTGAACCGGCTCGCCGTGCACTTCCACGACACCTACGGGCAGGCGCTGGCCAACACCCTGGCCGCCCTCCGGCAGGGCGTCGGCGTCGTCGACGCATCCGCCGGAGGCCTGGGCGGGTGCCCGTACGCGCGCAGCGCCACCGGCAACCTGGCCACCGAGGACCTGCTCTGGCAGCTGGCCGGTCTGGGCATCGACACCGGGGTCGACCTGGTGAAGATCGCCGAGGCCAGCCGATGGGTGGCCCGCCAGCTCGGCCGGC
>JBIOVW010000566.1:0-2567 GCA_044867945.1 Nakamurella sp.
CATCACCCCCGTCGCCTGACGCCACGCGATACCCCGCCGCGCCCCACAAGACCGCTCGATTTGCCACATTCCGCCCTTCCGAATCGATCAAGCAGGGCGGGAGGTGGCAATTCGATGCGTGGAGGCGGTCCGCATGCCGCACCGACCGCTGCCGGGTGATTGCCCTGTCGAGGGTCAGGGCGGCGCGTTGCCCGATTCGTACGAGGCGCCCTCCGAGGGCACACCGTCGGGGTTCTGCGCGAGCACGGCGGGATCGGCGAAGCTGATCGGCAGGGACTGGGTGTACCAGTCGGCCGGCACCGTCTTCTGCACCTGGAAGTGCAGGTGTTGCAGGCAGCCGGTGAGGCCCGTCCGCCCGGACCGGCCCAACGGCTCCCCCCGGGCGACCGGCTCGCCCGTCCGCGCCTTCGCCTCGATCTCCGGGGTGACCTCGCTCAGGTGCAGGTACAGCGCGGAGGTGCCGTCGCCGTGGTCGATCCGGACGAGATTGGCCTGGTTGCCCATGTTCTGGTCGACCAGGTACCCGGGCGGCGGGTTCTCGGCCGGCGACAGCCCGCCGCAGTGGTCGGCGCTCCAGCTGCCGACGACGAGGCCGACCGTGCCGCCGCGAGCGGCGATTACCGGGGTGCCTTCGGGCAGGTCGAAATCCCAGGCGTGGTGACCGTCCTCGTCCCGATGACTTCCGCACCCGGAGGTGCACGCACCCATACCGTCCAGCTCGAACGGGCCTTGCAGGACCCGGTGGGTTTCCCCGCTCGACCAGGGCAGCAGGTAGCCGGACGCGGTCGATG
This sequence comes from Nakamurella sp., assembly GCA_044867945.1. Lineage (GTDB taxonomy): Bacteria > Actinomycetota > Actinomycetes > Mycobacteriales > Nakamurellaceae > Nakamurella. Next base: position 792 of record JBIOVW010000566.1, read on the forward strand.
CGGACCCGCAGGACACGAGAACGCCGGCCAGGAGCGCGCCGCTCAGGGCGGCTCCCAGCCGGCGTGATCTCCGCGCGGGCACCGGTCAGGTGTACAGGTCCGGCTTCGCGCCCAGCTCGACGGCCACCCGCTCGCCGCTGTGCAGGGCCTGCACCGCGGCGTCGGAGACGGCCGCAGCGGCGTACCCGTCCCAGCTGCTGGGGCCGAACGCGCCGCCGTCGCGGACGGCGTCGATCCACTCCTGGAACTCGACGTCGTAGGCGCCGATGAAGCGTTCGCGCCAGTCCTGGGGGACCTGGGCGGCCACGTTGTTGGCCCTGCGGACCGTCACGAAGCTGGGCTCGCCGAGCGAGACGGTGCCGTTCTCCCCCACCACCTCGCCGCGGATGTCGTACCCGTAGCGGATGTTGACGTTGGTCTCCACGTCGACCAGGGCGCCGCCGGCCATGTCCAGCAGGATGAACAGCGGATCCTCGAGCTCGCCGCCGTTGGAGTTGCGCCGCGGCTTGAGCACCCGGGCACCGACGATCTCCTCGCCGAAGATCCACCGCACCACGTCGATGTCGTGCACCGCGGTGTCGGTGATCGCCATCTCACGGGTGTAGTGGCCGGGCACGCCGGGGTTGCGGTGGGTCGAGTGCATCATCGTCGGGGTGCCGATGGCGCCGGAGTCGACGACGTCCTTGAGCGCCCGGTAGGCCGCGTCGTACCGACGCATGAAGCCGACCTGCACGAGTCGTCGGCCGGACGCGACCTCGGCCTCGATGATCCGGCGGCACGCCTCCTGGGTGGTCGCGAGGGGCTTCTCGCAGAACACCGGCTTGCCGGCCGCGATCGCGGCCAGCACGTACTCCTCGTGCGTCGGCCCCCACGAGCAGACGACGACCGCGTCGACGGCGTCGTCGTTGATCAGTTCCTGGCCGGTCGAATGCGCGACCGCGCCGCCGGGCACCGTATCCGCGACCCGTTTGGCCTCGTCCAGGTTGACGTCGGTCACCGCGGTCACCCCGGCTCCGGCCAGAACCGTGGTCAGTCTACGGATGTGGTCCTTGCCGATCATCCCGACGCCGATGACGCCGACATTGACAGCCACGTGTGGTTTCCCTTCTCCTGGGTGCAGTTGATCATGGGCTTGCGGCTGTTATGAAAGCCCGATAACAACCACCATCCCATGATCAACAGTGATGAGCGGCTCAGCGTTGTTGGGTGGCCTGCAACTCGTGGCTCAGTTCGGCGAGTTCGCGGCCGCCGGCCATCTCGGCGGTCAGCTCCTCGAGGGTGACCTCGTCACGGTGCTTGTCCAGGACCCGCTGGCCGAGCTTGAGGATGATGAAGTGGTTGCCGACCAGGTAGGCGTGGTGCGGGTTGTGGGTGATGAACACCACCCCGAGACCGGCATCCCGGGCGGCCGCGGTGTACTTGAGCACGACGCCGGACTGCTTGACGCCCAGGGCTGCGGTCGGCTCGTCCAGGATCAGCACCCGGGCGCCGAAGTAGACCGCGCGGGCGATGGCCACACACTGCCGCTGACCGCCGGACAGGGTGCCGATGGGCTGGTTGATGTCCTTGACCGTGATGCCCATCTTCTTCAGCTCGGCGTCCGCGATCTCCCGCATCTCCTTGATCTTCAGGGGAGCGAGCGGCCAGTTCCCGGCCCGGAGCTCGGAGCCGAGGAAGAAGTTGCGCCACACCTCCATCAGCGACACCACCGCGAGGTCCTGGTAGACCGTGGCGATCCCGTGGTCGAGGGAGTCACGGGGGCTGGAGAAGGTGACC
>JBIOVW010000567.1:0-3172 GCA_044867945.1 Nakamurella sp.
GCCATGATCAACAGCTTGGGGGCTCAGCCGGCCGGGGTGGACGGTGCGATCCGGCCGAACTCGGCGAGCAGGCGTTCCTGCGCGTCGGCGCCCGGACCGACCGGCAGCGGATCGGCGACCGCCCCGAACTCGCGGTACCCCTCGGCCCAGTCGACGAACCAGGTCGCGCAGGCGTCGACGAGTTCGGGATCCAGGCGAGCGTCCTGCCCGGTGGCCACGGCCAGGTCCCACCCGTGGATCAGCAGGTCGGCGAAGAGCTGCATCGAGTACACCCGGCCCTGGAAGTCGCCGAACGACAGGTGCACGATCCGATCCATCGCGCCCTCGTCATCCATCGCGGCGAGCGCCTCGCGGGCCGCGGCGTCCCATCGAGCCACCGGATCGTCGCCCAGCAGGTCCCCGTCGAACCGGCCACCGACCTCGGCGACGGTGGCGCCCTCGAACAGCGGAACCGCCCATCGGACCTCGCCCAGCACATGGTTGACCAGGGTGCGGACGTCCCAGTCCGCGCAGGGAGTGGCGGCCGTCCACTGACCGTCACCCACGCCGTGCACGTGTCGGCCGAACGTGTCCTGCGCACGCCGGTACAGGGCGCGAACGTCGGTCACTGCGGTCTCGGGGGTCATGCCTCGCCTCCATCCGGACAAAACCCCCAGCGACAGTGTCCGGTGAATCCGCCCCGACGTCCAGTCGGGGAGTCAACGCCTGGTCTGGTCCTGCCGGAAGTTCAGATAGGCCCGGGACAGGACCGGGCGCAGACAACCCGGCGACGTAGGAGCCGGGTTGTTCAGCGCCGTCCCTTCAGCCGTGGGCCGGATCGATGCGCAGCAGGTGCCAGTCCCAGCCGCCGAGCCGGACGAACAGCCCGTCGACCAGGTCGTGCCCGTTGCGCTCGTAGACGACGTCGTGAGTGGGATCGACGAGCCGCCACATCCGCCCGTGCAGGCCGTCCAACGGCACCCGCACCTGCCCGGTCACCGCGGCGCCGCTCAGGTTGACAACGACGAGCCAGCGGGTGTCGCCCTCCCAGCACCACGCGACCAGGTTCTCGGCGCCCGAACCGGCCCATCCCGACCGCTCCGCCAGCCGCCAGCGTCCGCGGTGGAACGACGGGTCGGCCAGCACCGTCGACAGCCGGGCGTAGAAGTCGGTCAGGGACGGGTCCGCCGGCTCGGCCGGCCAGCGGCCGAGGAACACCGGCAGCCTGGTCCGCCGGCCCTGCAGCTGCCCGTGGTGGATCAGCCTGGCCCCGGTCTGGGTGAGCGCGGCGACGGCGGCCACCGGTGCCCGGGCCGGACCGAACGCGACGGCTGCCCGCGGTTCGTCGTGGTTCTCGACGAACCGCACCAGCCCGCTCTGGTATCCGACGTCGCCGGACAGGTGCCCGCGCACCTGCTCGGCCGAGCCGTGCTGGAGCCGGTCGTACAGGCGCTTGTCGTAGCAGTAGTCGAAACCCTGCTGCTGCAGCGCCCACTCGGTGTCCCAGTAGGCCTCGGCCAGGAACAGGAATCCGGGGTGGCGGTTCCGCACGGCGCGGATGACGGTCGTCCAGTACTCGCTGTCCGGAGCCGGGCCGACCCGGCCGTCCCAAGTGCGGGCGAAGATCTCGTTGATCATCAGCATCGCCATGTCGCACCGCACGCCATCGCACTGGTCGGCGATCGCATCGAGGGTATCGACGACGGCCTCGCGCAGGGCGGGCGCGAACGCGTCGAGCTGGACCACGTCCGGCCAGGCCGGGAAGTAGGGGTCGCGGCCGTTGGCCAGCACCGGGCCGGTCTCCGGGTCGCCGACCCGGATGAACGACTTCGGGTCCCGGGCCAGGTCGTCCTCGGTGCCGTGGACGAACAGCTCGGGCCGCTCGGTCACCCAGGGGTGATCCGGGGCGACGTGGTTGGGCACGAAGTCCAGGATCAGCCCGACGCCGCGGGCGGCCAGGGCGGCGCGGGCCGCGGCCAGGCCCTCCGGTCCGCCGATGCGGTCGTCGACGACATAGTCACGGACGCAGTAGGGCGACCCGACGACGTCCTCGGGACGCCAGTCCGGCAGGGCCGCGGCGAACGATGCGATCAGCTCCGGGTTGGCCAGCGCGATCGCGATCCCGGCGGGGCTGCGCCGCCACACCCCCATCAGCCAGACCGCGTCGATGCCGGGGGCCGCCAGCTCGTCCCAGGTGGTGTCGGGGACCGTGGCCAGGTCGACGGGGTGGCCAAGGTCTCGGCTGAGGTGGTTCAGCCAGGGCCAGGTGTTGATCTCGTAGAGCACCGGATGGGTGGCCTGACTCAGGCGGTTGCTCACAGTCCCTCCCCGCTGTGGATCACCGTCAATCTGCGGAGATGCTCCGCGATGACGGTCGTACCTGAGCGTAGGTTCGACCAGATGACGAACCGGGACTGGGCCCGTCGGGCCGACCAGCTCGCCGCGCAGGCCTACGCCGCCGGTGAGCCCACCGCCTGGTTCGACCGGCTGTACGCCGAGGGCGTGGCGGACCGCATCGACATGCCGTGGGACCGGGATGACCCGCAACCCCTGCTGCCCGAGTGGTACGACGCGTGGGCACCGGGCCGGGCGCCCGGGCGGGCGTGCGTCGTCGGATGCGGACTCGGCGCCGACGCCGAGTTCCTGGCCGCACACGGGTGGACCACCACCGGGTTCGACCTGTCGCCGACCGCCATCGAGCAGGCGCGCTCGCGTCATCCCGGTTCGACCGTCGCGTACCGGGTGGTCGACCTGCTCGACCTGCCCGCCGATCTGATCGGCGCATTCGACCTGGTGGTGGAGATCTTCACCCTGCAGGCCATGCCCGACCCGCCCCGCGCCGACGCGGCTCGCGCCATCGCCTCGCTGCCCGCGCCTGGCGGGACCCTGCTGGTCGTCAGCTTCCGCGACACGGGCACGCACTCGTCGCCGCCGCCGTTCCCGCTGACCCGCGACGACCTGCGCCTGCTCGAGGTCGACGGGCTGGTGGCGCAACGGGTCGAGGAGCTGCCGGGCGCCAAGTGGCGGGCCGAACTGGTCCGGCGCTGATCCGGTCCGGGTATAGTGGACGAGCCTTGCGGGCGTAGTTCAGTGGCAGAACTTCAGCTTCCCAAGCTGATAGCGCGAGTTCGATTCTCGTCGCCCGCTCCACGCAGTTCCGGCCGGCCGGGCGCGCGAGGCCGCCCTTCCGGGG
>JBIOVW010000568.1:0-9361 GCA_044867945.1 Nakamurella sp.
CGCCCATCGCGGTCTCGATCTGGATGACCTCGGGCGACGAGGAGTCGGCCGGGTCGACCGTCTTGACGTTGCGGATGATCGGCAGGCCCAACACCCCGTCGTTGGCCTGCAGGACGGCGTCCAGCGCGGCCAGGTCCAGCCACAGATTGTTGGTGTTGAAGAACTTGTGCCGGTCGATGTCGCCGAACGCGGCCTCGTCCTCGGGCCGGGTCTGCGCGGACTCACGCAACACGAGCTGCCCGTCGGCCGCGCGGCGGGCCAGATGCCCACCCTTGCGGTCGGCGGCGGTGCGGCGGCAGAACTCGGCCGCGAACGGCGCGCCGGACTGCGCGAACCAGGCCGCGAGCCGCGGATCCGGCCGGGCTCCGAGGTTGTCCGCGTTGGACACGAACAGGTAGCGGTAGCCCCGATCCAGCAGCGCCTGCAGCAGGCCGCTGGCGTCCAGCGCGGTGTAGATGTCGCCGTGCCCGGGCGGGCACCATTCCAGGGTCGGGTCGGCCGGCCAGCTGACCGGGGTCAGGTCGTCGGAGCGCAGCTTGGGTTCCCGGTTCTGCAGGAAGTCCAGCGGCAGCCCGTCGACCTCCAGGCCGGGGTGGGCCGCCAGCGCCTTGAGGGTGTCCTCGGAGGTGCGGAAGCTGTCCATGAACACCACGGGCAGGCCGACACCGTACTCGGCCCGCAGCGCCAGGACCTGCTCGGCGATGATGTCCAGGAAGCTCTTGCCGGGCCGCACCTCCAGCAGCGACTTGGCCCGGTCCATGCCCATCGAGGTGCCGAGGCCGCCGTTGAGCTTGACCACCGCGGTGGCGGCCATCGCCGCCCGCGCCGCCTCTGGGTCGGCGTCCAGATCGGCCAGCCGGGGCAGGTCGGCCACCGGCTCCAGATCCGATTCGGGCAGCAGCCCGGTCTCGCCCGAGGCGAGCACACCGTAGGAATGGGCAAAAACCGCGATCGCGCGGGGATGAACGCCGCCCTCGGCCATCAGGCGGCGGGATAACTCCAGTCCGTTACTCACCATGCGCGAATCGTATTGCCGCGCGGGCGCGCACGCGCGCCCGGCAGACGCCGCCCGCCGCATCGTCGACGGGCGCGTCTGCGCAGGTCAGCGGCCAGGTTGCTCAGGCCAGGGCGGCATCGAGCGTGATAGTTGTCCCAGTGAGCGCCTTGGACACCGGGCAGCCGACCTTGGCGCCCTCGGCCACCTTGACGAACGCATCGTTGTCCAGCCCGTCGACCTGACCACGCACGGTCAGCTTGATGCCGGTGATCCGCACCCCGCCGGCCGGGTCCGGCCCGAGCTTGACCTCGGCCTCGGTGACCAGGCTGTTCACCGTGCCGCCGGCCTTGGTGAGGTCCCCGGACAGCGCCATCGAGTAGCAGGACGAGTGCGCCGCGGCGATCAGCTCCTCGGGGCTGGTCACGCCCTCCGCGTCGTCCGCGGCGCGCCGCGGCCACGAGACGTCGAACGTGCCCGTCCCGGAGCTGACCAGGGTGACCTGGCCGGTTCCGTCCTGCAGACCGCCGCTCCACTGCGTGCTCGCCACGCGAGAAGCCATGTTCGCTCCCGACTGTTCGGGGCCCGCGCCCGGAACGGGCGGAGCCGTCGTCCCCGACGTGGTTCGTCCGCGCCGGGCGTCCGCCACGGTAACGCAGACCGGCCGAGCCGGATCCAGCGCCATCAAGCCCGCGCCCGGGCTGCGCATCGACGAGGTCAGCCGGACGACCGGACGACCAGCTCCGCCGGGAAGATCACCGGATCGTCGGGTTCGGTTCCGTCGAGCCACCGCAACAGCAGGCCGCCCGCGGTTCGGGCCATCGCGCCGACCGGGTTGACCACCGTCGTCAACGGCGGATCGGTGACGGCGGCCACCGCGGAGTCGTCGTACCCGACGACCGCGACGTCGTCGGGGACGGTGCGGTGCCCGGCCCGCAGCACGGCCAGCGCGCCGGCCGCCATCAGGTCGGAGGCGACGAACACCGCGTCCAGGTCGGGATGCGCGGCCAGCAGCCGTCGGGTCGCGGCCGCGCCGCCGTCGGTGGTGAAGTCGCCGTGTTCGATCGCGTCCGCGGGCAGGCCGGCACGGCCCAGCGCGGTCCGCCAACCGGCGAGCCGATCCTGCGCGGAAGTCATGTCGGCGGGGCCCGCCACCGTGCCGATCCGCCGGCAGCGGCGGGCGATCAGCCGCTCGGTGGCCAGCTCCCCACCCCCGCGATTGTCCGTGTCGACATAGCTCAGCCGATCCGGCAGGTTCCATGGCCGGCCGACGAACACGCTGGGCAATCGCGAATCCACCAGGGCACGCTCGATGTCATCGGCCTGGTGGTGGGACACGACGACGGCGCCGTCGACATGACCGTGTCGCAGGTAGCGGACCGTACGTTCGGGAGTGCCGCCCATGCTGGCCATCACCAGGACCAGCTGCAGGTCGGTGTCGGCCAGCGCGCGGGACAGCCCCTGGATGGCCGCGCCGAAGAACGGGTCGGCCAGGATGCGCTCGTCGGGTTCCGGGACGACCAGCGCCACCGCGTTCGTCCGCTGCGTCACCAGCGTCCGCGCCGCCTGATTGGGCGTGAACCCCAGTCTGAGCACCGCCGCCTCGACCGCGGCCCTGGCCCGCGGGCTAACCTTGGCCTCCCCGTTGATCGCCCGGGACGCCGTGGAACGGGAGACGCCGGCCGCGGCGGCGACGTTCTCCAGGGTGGGCTGGCCGCGGCGGGCACCCGCGTCGTCCGCCGGACCCCCCGTCGCGCCGCCCATGGACGCACAGTAGTGCTCGGCCGTGCCGGACCTGTCACCTTCCGCCCCGAACGGGCACCACCGGCCGCCGCCGACGAATCGATCCGGCAGAATGCACCTCGCCGGCGAACTCCCGGCGGACAGGAGAGCATCGTGTGGACGGACACCCTGATCATGGCCGGCTGCATCATCGTGTTGGGCGCGCTCGCGATGCTGGGCACCGACAGCTACAAGCGTCCGGTGACCGCCGTGCTGATGTACCTGATCCTGCCCGTCCTGGCCGCCGCCGGCTTCGTCACGCTGGCCAACCTGTCGGGTTGACCCGGCCCGTCCCGGCGGGACGTCGTCAGGACAGCCCGGCCAGCCAGCCGGCGACGATCGACGCCACTTCGTCGTAACGGCGGGGGTCATGGCCGCCCGGCAACCGGACGGTGGTGACCTGGCCAGGGATCGCGGCCAACTCCCTGTCGAACTCCTCCGGGGTGCCGAACGGGTCCCCCCGGCCCGACACGACCAGCACCGGCACCTCGATCTGCGGGAAGTGCTCGGTCCGCAGCCGGTCCGGTTTGCCAGGTGGATGCAGCGGGTAGCTGAGCAGCACCAGTCCGGCCGCCGGCAGGCCCTGGGCCACGGCCATCGAACACATCCGCCCGCCGTAGGAGCGGCCACCGAGCACCAGTCGATCCGGCGTGATCCCGGCCCGCCGCACCACCGCCGCCGATTCCCGGACCAGGTGCGCGACGGCCACCTCCGGCCGGTCCGGCATCCGGGTACCGCGCAGCCGGTACGGGAAGTCCACCCGCACGCACGGCATCGGCGCGACCGCCGCCTCGACGGCGACCAGCGTCCGCTGGTTGCGGTCCGCGCCCGCACCGGGGGTGAGCAGCAGCGCACCGGCCCGCCCGGCCAGCTCTGGCATGCGCCACGCCTACCACACCAACAGAACTGACAGCGGCACGCAGCGGGTCTAGTGTCACCAACATCACTCTCGCTTCGCCGACCGGGAGAAACGATGTCCGATTCCGCGCTCCAGTCCCTGCAACATTCCATCGACGAGTTGGCCTCCGCGGTCGCCGTGCTCTCCCACACGCACGGGAAGATCCCGATCGTCGCGCGGCTGTGCAACGATCTCGAGCGGCTCAAGCTGGACGTCGCCGACGCGCAGACGCTCCGCGCCACCCCCGCCACGGTCGGCGGTCCGGCCCCCACCATGTTCACGGTCAGCGACGAGCCCTACGATCAGTCCATGTGGGGTGACGACGCCGATCACGAGGGTGTGGGCGGGTATCACGGGAAGAGCCGTTGAGCGGCGTCAACACGCCCGGGCGTGCCCGGGTCGCAGCCCGCAGCCTGCGCACGGACAACTGGCGCCGTGCCCCGCTGATCACCGGCATCGGTCTGGGTCTGTTCGTCGTCTACGGTTCGGTCCGCGCGTTCTGGGCGGTGAACTATTACGCCGCTCCGTACCTGTCGCCGTTCTACTCCCCCTGCATCACCACCAAGTGCGTGCCGGAGGCCAGCGATTTCGGCCAACCCATCGCCTGGTGGCCGCTGTCCCCCGCGCTGCTGATCCTGGTGTTCCCACTGGGCTTCCGGCTCACCTGCTACTACTACCGCAAGGCCTACTACCGTTCGTTCTGGTTCTCCCCGCCGGCCTGCGCGGTCGCCGAACCGCACAAGCGCTACTCGGGCGAGACCCGGTTCCCGCTGATCATGCAGAACGTGCACCGCTACTTCTGGTATGTCGCGATGATTTTCGGCGTGATCCTGACCTACGACGCCATTCTGGGGTTCCGCAACCCGGAGGGCGAGTGGGGTCACATGGGGCTGGGCACCGTGGTCCTGCTCATCAACGCCGCGCTGATCTGGCTGTACACCCTGTCCTGCCACTCCTGCCGCCACATCATGGGTGGCAAGCTCAAGCACTTCTCCCGACATCCGGTGCGGTACAAGGCCTGGCAGCAGATCTCCAAGCTGAACGCCAAGCACATGGAGCTGGCCTGGGCGTCGCTGATCTGGTTGGCGGTGGCCGACTTCTATGTCGTGCTGCTGGCCAGCGGCACGATCAGCGACCTGCGCTTCTTCTAAAGGCCTGCGCCGAGTCCAACCGACCACCCACCGGAATCGCCGCCAGGAGGCACCTTTTCGTGAGCGACCTCGAGCAACACCGCTACGACGTGGTCATCGTCGGGGCCGGCGGTGCCGGGCTCCGCGCCGCGATCGCCGCGCGCGAGGCGGGCATGCGCACCGCGATCGTCTGCAAGTCCCTGTTCGGGAAGGCGCACACGGTGATGGCCGAGGGCGGTATCGCCGCGTCGATGGGCAACGCGAATTCGAACGACAACTGGCAGGTGCATTTCCGGGACACCATGCGCGGCGGGAAGTTCCTGAACCACCCGCGGATGGCCGAGTTGCACGCCATGGAGGCGCCGGAACGGGTCTGGGAACTGGAGACCTACGGGGCCCTGTTCGACCGCACCCCGGACGGTCGGATCAGCCAGCGCAACTTCGGCGGGCACGAGTACCCGCGGCTGGCGCACGTCGGCGACCGCACCGGCCTCGAGCTCATCCGCACGCTGCAGCAGAAGATCGTTTCGCTGCGTCAGGATGAAGAAAACATAGCTGTCAATTCCGGCGTGGAACCGCCCCCGGATGAGGACGCCGGCCTGCGAGTCTTCGCCGAGGTGACGATCACCGAACTGCTGCTGGACGGGACCGGGGCCGTGGCCGGGGCGTTCGGCTACCGCCGGGAGTCCGGCACGTTCATCGTGTTCCACGCCCCCGCGGTCATTCTGGCCACCGGCGGGATCGGCAAGTCGTTCAAGGTGACCAGCAACTCCTGGGAGTACACCGGCGACGGCAACGCGCTGGCCCTGCGGGCCGGCTCGACGCTGGTGAACATGGAGTTCATCCAGTTCCACCCGACCGGAATGGTCTGGCCGCCGTCGGTGAAGGGCATTCTGGTCACCGAATCGGTCCGCGGCGACGGCGGGGTGCTGCGCAATTCCGAGGGCAAGCGGTTCATGTTCGACTACGTGCCCGACGTGTTCCGGTCCAAGTACGCCGAGACCGAGGAGGAAGCCGACCGCTGGTACTCCGACCCGGAGAACAATCGCCGGCCGCCCGAACTGCTGCCCCGCGACGAGGTGGCCCGCGCCATCAACTCCGAGGTGAAGGCCGGCCGGAACACCCCGCACGGCGGGGTGTTCCTGGATGTGTCCACCCGGTTGCCGGCCGAGGAGATCAAGCGCCGGCTGCCGTCGATGCACCACCAGTTCTCCGAACTGGCGGACGTGGACATCACCAAGGAACCCATGGAGGTCGGCCCCACCTGCCACTACGTGATGGGCGGCATCCAGGTGGACCCGGACACCGCAGCCGCCGCCCGGGTGCCTGGCCTGTTCGCCTGCGGCGAAGTGGCCGGCGGTATGCACGGCTCCAACCGGCTGGGCGGCAACTCGCTGTCGGACCTGTTGGTGTTCGGCCGTCGGGCCGGGCTCGGCGCGGCGGCGTACGTCGACGGGTTGGGCGACGAGGTCCCGACGCCGACGGCGGGGTCGGTCGAGGCAGCGGCCCGGACCGCGCTGGCGCCGTTCGATCGGGAGGACGGGGAGAACCCGTACACGCTGCACCGCGAACTGCAACAGGCGATGAACGATCTGGTCGGGATCATCCGTCGTGAGCCGGAAATTGAACGGGCGATCGAAACGCTGGAGGCGCTGAAGCCCCGGGTCGCCGCGGTCAGCGTGGAGGGGCACCGGCAGTTCAACCCCGGCTGGCACCTGGCCCTCGACCTGGTCAACATGCTGCAGGTCAGCGAGTGCGTGGCCCAGGCAGCGCTGCTTCGTCAGGAGAGCCGCGGCGGGCACACCCGGGACGACTACCCGACGATGAGCGCGGACTGGCGCCGCCGGCTGCTGATCTGCTCGCTCGACCGCGACGGGGGGATCGAGGTGGAGTCCGAGCCGATCGCCCCGATCCGGCCTGATCTGCTGGCCCTGTTCGAGCGCTCCGAACTGGAGAAGTACCTGACCGCCGAGGAACTGCCCGCCGAGAGCCAGGAGGCCGGACATGGGGCGTGACGCGCATTTCCGAGTGTGGCGGGGCGACGCATCGGGGGGCGAACTGCAGGACTACACCGTCGAGGTCAACGAGGGCGAGGTCGTGCTGGACATCATCCACCGGTTGCAGGCCACCCAGGCCGGTGACCTGGCGGTGCGGTGGAACTGCAAGGCCGGCAAGTGCGGGTCGTGCAGCGCGGAGATCAACGGACGGCCGAGATTGTTGTGCATGACCCGGATGTCGACATTCGCGCCGGACGAGACCATCGTCGTGACGCCGATGCGGGCGTTCCCGGTCATCCGCGACCTGGTCACCGACGTGTCGTTCAACTACCGCAAGGCCCGGCAGATCCCGGCGTTCGCGCCGCCGCCCGGGCTGGCGCCGGGTGAATACCGGATGCAGCAGGTGGACGTGGAGCGGTCCCAGGAGTTCCGCAAGTGCATCGAGTGCTTCCTGTGCCAGAACGTCTGCCACGTGGTCCGCGACCACGAGGAGAACAAGCAGGCGTTCGCCGGGCCGCGGTTCCTGATCCGGGCGGCCGAGCTGGACATGCATCCGCTGGACGCCCGCACCGATCGCAAGGAGTTCGCCCAGGAGCATCAGGGCATCGGGCTGTGCAACATCACCAAGTGCTGCACCGAGGTGTGCCCGGAGCACATCACTATCACCGACAACGGCATCATCCCGATGAAGGAACGGGTCGTGGACCGCAAGTACGACCCGCTGGTCTGGTTGGGCAGCAAGCTGTTCCGCCGCAACCGGGACTAGCGCTCTCGGCCGGCCACCCACCCCCGCCGGGCCCATCCATTTGCCATGTTCGGCCCTGTTTTCGCTCCACATGGGGCGTAACCTGGCAAATCGATTCGGGGGCAGGGGGTCTGCGAGCCGAGCCGGCCGAGCCGGCTTACCCGGCCGATCCGGTGAGCCTGGACCAGAGTCCGCGCTTGCGCTCGCCCGCCGGAGGATTCGGAGCTTCCGCGACTTCGCCACGGGTTGACGGTGCGCCCCTCTGGAGATCCTGCTCGGACGGCTCGGGCGCCTCGATCTTGTCGTCCAGCACCACGCCGATCAGCCGCCCGTTCTCGGCCACCGGCGTGCCGACCGGGGCCGCAGCGATGTCGGCCTTGGCCACCGGTTCCCGGGGTGCCGATGTCGACAGGTCCAGCGCCTCGTGCAGCGGCGTCCCGGAGAGTTGATTGGTCAACGCCGCCTGCAGGTCCGCCATGGCCAGCACGTGGTACTCGGGCCCGGCGGTGCCGTCGGCGATCACGACGACTGGCAGCTTGCCGGTCCGCGCCGTCAGCAGTTTGAGCCTGGTCGGACCGACCGTGTCGGACGCCGAAACCGCGATCACCGTCTCCACCCGCACCGCCCGAACCTACAAGAGCCCGCGTCGGTCGGCAGGCCCGTAAGGGAAATGCCCGAAACCGTCCGCCAGCAGAACCAGCCGGGACCGGTCCGTCAGGACGTCGCGGCGCCCCGCCGGGCAGCGGCAAAGGATCGGACGCCGCACGCGATGTAGGCGATCAGCACAACGAACATGACGGTGCTGACGATGACTGCGGCCGGCCGCTCGGCGGTGCCGGCGAACACCTGACCGATCTTGACGACGTTCATCAATGACCCGATCACACCGATCAACGCGACCACGAGGGCTGCGTGGATGGCATGCTTCCGCAGCCTTTCCTGCCGGGCGAGCATGCCGCAGGTACCGATCAGCATGCCCACCAAGGCGGGGATCAACGCGGTCAGGCTGGCCGCGCCGGTGAGGGCGTAGCCGGCGATGCCCAGCACGGCAAGCAGGGTTCCCACGGTCAGCGTGATAGTCGTGATCGGTGTCGAAGTGGTCATGATCTCGAACCTACCCAACCACTTTCGCCTGGCCGACAGGTCGAGCGCGCACCGTGACAGCATTCACCAGCCTTGTTCACTACATCGTGATCACCACGGGCGCGTCGCGCTCATGGCCAGGCGCCGTTGCAGGCGGGTGGCCGTCGACTTGACCGCGGCCGGATCCACCCCGTAGTCGGCGGCCAGCTCCAGGTCGCTCCGCCGAGCGGTCGACGCGCGCATGCTCACCTGCTTGTCCAGCGCGGCGGTGACCACCAAGGGACCGGTGTTCGCGACCAGCTCGGCCGCGACAGATGGGTCGAGCCGCCACCAGGCGGCCAGGCACCGAGCCGCGACCGCGATGCCCCGAACCGGCACCGTGGTGTCCAGCACCAGGCGCGCCACCGGGTCGCCGAACGTCGCCTTCGCCTGCTGTGGCGTCGGTTCGATCTCCCACAGGCCGGGATCCGGCCTGGACGGGACGACCGGCGGGGGCAGCCATGGCCAGAGTCCGGTCGCCACACCCGCGACCTCGTCGATCAGTGGGCGACCGTTGACCATGTGCCACACCACCTGGAACGGATGGTCCATCCGGTCGGAGGCGCACACACATCCGATTGACAGCCAGAGGTCGGTGCCCGGAACCGGCTCGCTCGGTGAGTTGGCCACGCTCAGCAGGTGCAGCCCATCCGGCAGGCCGAGGGCAAGCCGCGGACCGGCCGGCCCGAACAC
>JBIOVW010000569.1:0-2644 GCA_044867945.1 Nakamurella sp.
CCTGAGGTCGAACGGGGGGCCCAGGCTGATGTTGATCATCATTCGGTGGTCGGTCACGGGGCCAGGGCGGCGATCTTGACCAGGTTGTGGGTAAGGACCCCGGGTCCGGTCCAGATCCGGGCGCCGTCGAGGTCGTCGAGGCGGGTCCGGTCCCAGCCGTACTGCCGTTTGAGGGTGCTGATCGGGGCTTCGCTGCCGGTCCGCCATTTCACCGTTCTGCGGAGCGTCCGGTGTTCGTGGGCTTGGCGGTTATGCCGATGTGCTGGCCGGGGCTGCTGTTGGTGGCGGCGACCTGGACGCTGAGGTCGGCATAGTCAGAGGCTGTCGAGGAAGGCCATGATGGCGTCGGAGGGTTGGTAGCGGCTGGCGGCCGCTTCGATCGGCGCGGTTCGGGCAAGCGCCTGTTCTTTGAAGGCGAGGTCGGCGGGGATGTAGATCTGGGTGGTCGCAACGCTCTCGTGGCCCAGCCAAAGCGCGATGACGGTGCTGTCGACGCCGGCGGCGAGCAGGCGCATCGCGGCGGTGTGGCGCCGCACGTGCGGTGAGACCTTCTTCTCGGCCAGGGTCGGTGCGACGCGAGCGGCGGTCGCGGCGTGTGTGGCCAGCCGCCTTTCCAGGGCGTCGCGGCTCATGGCGGTGCCGTAGCGGCTGGGGAACAGCGGGTCGCCCGGCTCGCCGCGGCGTCCTCGAAGCGCAGACGCAGGACCTCGCACAGGTTCGACCACGCCACCCACATGCGCGGGTCGTCGTCCGGCGCGTCCGCGATCGTGCCGCGACCGTCGGCTGAGCGTGGGCCGGTGGTGAACGGCGACTACGTCGCCCCACACCCCCTTCGGGGTCGTCGGCGGACTGATCCGATCCGAGCTGCGGCGATCGACCGCGGGCGCACGCTCGGGACGGCGCTGATCGATCAGATCGGCGAGAGTCGCGTCCTCCTGCACACGGTGCCGGCTGCATCGCTTCTTACGACGGCATCTGCGCAGGTCGGGCCCTGGTTGACGACCTTGCCGACCCACTGAGGTGGCGGGCGGAGTGAGCGCAGTCGGCGAACACAATCGCCCGGGCGCTGACCTGGGCTGGCTGGCGCTGCTCACCCGGTCCGAGGCAATCAAGGACATCGAGATCCTCGCGCTCCGTCACGAGCTCGTCGGCGCTGCGCCGACCCAACCTTGTGGAAGCGGCCAGCAGCACTCGATCGGCGTGCACCGCGGTCAGCGAGGTGATCCCATAGTCGGTCTCCGAGGTCCATCGTGCAGGGCCAGAAACTCTGCGTCCCCCATGGCGTGCGGCGTGCTGACGTTCGTGGAGAAGTCCGCCGAGCTGTGGGCCCTCCACCGATCGGTCCTTGCGGCCGCCGCCCGACTCGGAGCACCGTGAGCGAGCCGGCGGCGCCGTCGGGGCGCTGCCCCGAGCCAGGGGAGTGGGACCGTGCACGCACGTTCCACCATGATCCGTGGGCGCCCGGAATCCGTCGACGACGGTGTCGCGTTCTGCCGCGACGAGGTGTTCCCGATGTGCCGGGAGTTGCCCGGCTGCCTCGGGCTATCGTTGATCGTCGACCGGCGGTCGGGCCGGTGCATCGCCACCACCTCATGGGACTCGATCGAATCCATGCGCGCCACCGCCACCCAGATGGAGCCGATCCGGCAACGCGCCGCCGAGATCCTCGGCGGCACCCCCGAGGTCGCGGAGTGGGAAATCGCGGTGATGCACCGCGATCACCGGTCGGCCGACGGGGCCTGCGCGCGGGTCACCTGGCTGCTCGGTGACCCGGCCGCGATGGACCGCGCGGCCGACGTCTTCAAGCTTGCCCTCATGCCCGAGATGGAGACGTTCGACGGCTTCTGCGGGGTCAGCCTGATGATCAACCGCAAGGCCGGGCTGGCCGTCACCAACGTCGCGTTCGACAGCCGCACCGCGTTGGAAGGAACCCGGGAACAAGCCAGAGCCCTGCGGGCGCGCGGCTCGGCCGAAGCCCGGCTGGAGATCACCGAAGTAGCCGAGTTCGAGCTGGCACTCGCCCACCTCGACGTGCCCGAGCTGGTCTGACCCAGCCCCGCGGCTACAGCCCGATGCCGCTGCACGGCCCGACACCAGGCTGTGGTCCGCTCCGCTACGGCTAGCGCTAGCGGCCTCGTGATCCACCGTCACCACTGCTCACTTCATCAGCACCCACCCACGGCCGGTCGCGCAGGGAGCGTGTCATGAGCCGATCCGACACCCCGGCGTGGTACCGCCCGGGCCCGGTTCGCTGGTTCTGGTACGCCCTCGGCGGCCGGCTGCCCGCCCGCTACCGCCCCTGGGTGCTGCACGACCTCACCTGCCGCACCTGGCCCCTGCGGCACCTGGCCCGATTGCTGGCTCAACTCGCACCGGTCGCGATCGTCCTGGTGATCCTGCTACCGGGACCCTTGTGGATCCGAGTGATGGGCGCCGTCGGCGGATCGCTGGTCGGGTTCTTCTACTCCTTCGTCTTCCTCTACGAAGCCACCGAGGGCCGGGCAACCAAGGCCGGCTACCCGCATGGCACGCTGAACGAAGTCAGGAACGAGCGCCACACCGAGCGCGCCCTCCGGCAAGCCGCCGCCGACTTCGACCGCGCCTGCCATCACCAGCGACACCACCGGTGATTGCGGCACGCGTT
>JBIOVW010000570.1:0-3565 GCA_044867945.1 Nakamurella sp.
ATCTCGCCGAGCTGATCGTGCAGCTCGGTCACGACACGCCCTCGCACATCCTGGTGCCGGCCATCCACCGCAACCGGACCGAGGTACGGGACATCTTTCTCGCCGAGATGGGTGACGCCCCGGCCGATCTCACTGACGAACCGCGCCGGCTGGCGATGGCTGCCAGGGCCCACCTGCGGCGAAAGTTCCTGCGCACCAAGGTCGCCATCTCCGGCACCAACTTCGGCATCGCCGAGACCGGCACCATCGGGGTGGTCGAATCCGAGGGCAACGGCCGGATGTGCGTGACCCTGCCGGAGACGCTGATCACCGTCATGGGCATCGAGAAGATCCTGCCCACCTTCACCGACCTGGAGGTGTTCCTGCAGCTGCTGCCCCGCTCGTCCACCGGGGAGCGGATGAACCCGTACACCTCGCTGTGGACGGGGGTGACGCCCGGCGACGGCCCGCAGAACTTCCACATCGTGCTGCTGGACAACGGCCGCACCAACGCGCTGGCCGACCAGCTGGGCCGGACCGCCCTGCACTGCATCCGCTGCTCCGCCTGCCTGAACGTGTGCCCGGTGTACGAGCGGACCGGCGGTCACGCCTACGGCTCGGTCTACCCGGGACCGATCGGCGCGGTGCTCACCCCGCAGCTGACCGGGATGCACGGACATCACGACGTGAACTCGACGCTGCCGTACGCGTCCTCGCTGTGCGGGGCGTGCTTCGACGCGTGCCCGGTGAAGATCCCCATTCCGGACCTGCTGGTCGAGCTGCGCGGCCGGGCCGTCGATTCCGACCGCGGCCGCACCATCCCCGGCGGTTGGGACGCGGCGATGAAGGCGGCCGCCTGGATAATGAGCGACAGCAAGCGGTTCATCGCCGCCGAGAAGGCCCTGGCCGCGGGCCGGCTGGTCGCCGGCCGGGACCACAAGATCAAGCACCTACCGTTCCCGGGCTCGGCGTGGACGCACAGCAAGGACCTGCCGGCGCCGCCGAAGCAGACGTTCCGGCAGTGGTGGGAGCAGACGCACGGGGAGGGGAAATGAGTAGCCGCGACGCCGTCCTCGGCCGGATCCGGTCGGCGCTGGCAGCCGACACGGCACCCCCACCGCCGATCCCCCGCGGCTACATCCGGGTCGGGGCGAACCCGCCGGGCAGCGAACCGATGCTGGAGCTGATGATCGACCGGCTGGTCGACTACAAGGCGCAGGTGCGGGAAGTGGCGCCGGACGAGCTGGCCGACGCGATCGACACCGCCCTGGCCGATCAGGCGTCGGTGGTGATCGCGTCCGACCTCGACGCCGAGCTTTCCACGGCCACCGGGCGCAGCGGCCGCACGGTCACGGTGGACGGCGGTCCCGCCCTGCTGTCCCCCGCCGAACTGGATGCGATCGACGCGGTGGTGTCCACCGCGAGGGTGGCCATCGCGCTGTCCGGAACGATCATCCTGGACTGCGGCCCGGGTCAGGGTCGGCGGGCGATCACCCTGGTGCCCGACTTCCACCTCGTGATCCTGTACGCCGACCAGGTGGTGCAGACCGTGCCGGAGGCCATCGCCCGGCTGGATCCGATCCGGCCGCTGACCATGATCGCCGGGCCGTCCGCCACCAGCGACATCGAGCTGGAACGCGTCGAGGGCGTGCACGGTCCGCGGACGTTGTATGTGCTGATCGTGCGCTGACCTCGCCGCGGGCGAGCGTCTGGGAATCACACGGGCAAGGCGATGCCCGGGCGGTCACCAGCACGTATACAGGTCGACGGCAAGTCTCGTGCTCGCCACGAAGAGCCACGACGCAAGGAGCTACTGATGACCGACGCGACACCCGGGTTCAACCAGCGCATACCGGAAGCGATCATGACCCCGGACGCGGTCGACACGCGGATCGGCCGGCTCGAGTTCTTCGACGGCTTCCCCACCGACGAAACCGCCCGGACCGTCTTCGACCATCTGGACTTCCTGCGGGGCGTCGAGGTCTTCCTCAACTTCATCCCGGCCGTGTCCCTGGAGGCCGTGCGTCGGGGCCTGGCCGCCCAGGGCGTGACCGCGCCGAACAAGGTGATGCTCTTCGACGAGCTGATGGATTCGAACCCGCTGTTCCTCACCGGCAACACCGACACCGTTTACGCGCTGGCGCATTTCGATCTGGGCGCGGACGGACCGATCGTCGTCGAGGTGCCGCCCGAATGTGGCCCGGGAACCGTCAACGACGCGTTCTTCCGTTTCGTGATCGACATGGGCATGCCGGGTCCGGACCGCGGGCAGGGCGGCAAGTACCTGATCGTCCCTGACGACTACACCGGCGACGTTCCCGACGGCTACTTCGTCGGCCGTTCCCCGAGCCGCTCGAATGTGCTGGTCCTGCGCGGCCTGCTGGTGAACGGCGACCCCGCTGTACCGACGAAGACCTTCCGCGAGGGGCTGCGGATCTACCCCCTGACCCACGCGGCCGACCCGGCGCCGATGGAGTTCATCGGTGGATCGCGCAAGGTGTTCAACACCATCCATGCGAACAACATCGACTTCTACGAGGAGTTGGCCGCGGTTATCGCCCACGAGCCGACCGACCTGTTCGACCCGGAACTGCGCGGCCTGGCGGCAAGCATCGGCATCCGGCAGGACCGGCCCTTCCAACCGGACGACCGGATGCGGGCGATCCTGGTGGACGCCGCCGCGGTCGCCAACGCCACGGCGCGGTCGCTGGCGTTCAAGACCCGCGACCAGGCGGCGTTCCTGTACGAGGGCAGCTTGTGGAAGACCGGGTTCATCGGTGGCGACTACCGCTGGCTGATCGACGGCGGTGTCGGCGGACGCAACCTCGACTCGCGCAGCACCTTCTTCTACCTCGCGACGGTGAACACACCGGCGATGGCCCTGAAGCTGCCAGGCAAGGGATCGCAGTACGCCATCCTGGACCACGACCGGACCGGCGCCGCATTGGACGGATCCCGGCACTACCGGCTGAACATCCCCGCCGACGTACCCGCCCAGAACTTCTGGTCGGTCGTCGTCTACGACCCCCAGACCCGGTCCGAGTTGCAGACATCCCAGCCCTTGCCGAGCAAGAACAACCAGCGCGACGCCCTGGTGGCCAACGCCGACGGCTCGGTCGACCTGACCTTCGGACCCACCGCCCCCGACGGTCCCGCCGCGAACTGGACTCAGACCGTGCCCAGCAAGGGATGGTTCATCCTCCTGCGGCTCTACGGGCCCCTGGAACCCTGGTTCGACAAGACCTGGCGGCCCGGGGATCTGGAGCCGATCGACTGATCGGCTGGCATCCGGATTCATTCGGGTGCTGTTCTTCTGGAGTGAGGTCAGGCGGCGCGCGGAGTGAGGATCGATTTGCCACCTTCGGCCCTACGTGATCGATTCAGAAGGGTGGATGTTGGCAAATCGAGCTCGGCGGTCGACCGCGCCCACACGTCGCAACCGACGTCGTCGCGCTGATGCTCGCTGGCCGCCGCCTGACCGGACGACGAGAGCCACACCAGCAGCGAAAGAAAGCTGCTGGTGCGGTTTTCGCATTCACCTGCGCGGAGCGTCGGGGGACCACGGATGAGGGAACAGTCCTTCGCT
>JBIOVW010000571.1:0-3177 GCA_044867945.1 Nakamurella sp.
AGCCCATAGGCCACGCCCTCGGGTACCCGGCCGATGGCCAGGTTCCAGGCGGCCGCCGCGCCCCAGCGGAACGGGATCTTCTGGGTGCCGTCGGTGCAGACCTGGCGGGTGGTGTGCCCGGTCGCCGGGTTCGCGAAACGGTGCAGCAGCTGTTCGCCGTAGGCGCGCAGGTCGGCGCCGACGGGCGGGACGAGGGTGGGCAGGGCGTCGTCGAACATGAACGCCCGTGCGTGCCCGGCGATCGCGGGGTCGGTGACCGCCTCGGCGAGCGTCGCGTGCCCGGCCAGCCGCCCCGCGTACGCGAGCACCGAGTGGGTCCCGTTGAGCATCCGCAGCTTGGCGTTCTCCCACGGCACCACGTCGTCGGTCAGCTCGGCGCCGACGAGTTCCCAAGCCGGCCGTGGGGCGGCGAAGTTGTCCTCGATGACCCACTGGGTGAACGGCTCGGCGATGATCGCGGCCTCGTCCCGGGCCCCGATGGTCGCGGCCACCCGGTCCAGCACCGCGGGCGTTGCGGCGGGCGTGATGCGGTCGACCATCGAGCCGGGGAACGTCACCGAGGTATCGAGCCAGGCGCGCAGGGGCTCGCCGGCCGCACCGGGGAGCGCCGCCTCGATCAGCTCGTGAACCACCGCCCTGAGGACCTTGCCGTTGTCGGGCATGTTGTCGCAGGACAGCACCGAGATGGCCGAGCCGGCGGCCCGCCGGCGGGCGGCCAACCCGCGCACCAGCAATCCGACGGCGGTGGCTGCCGGTTCCGCCGCCGACACGTCGGCGGAACCCGCTGCCTCCTCCGCCGCCAGCGCGGCGATGTCCCGCGCCGTCTGCTCGGTATCCAGGTGCCCGTCCGGCCGGCGGCAGTACCCCTTCTCCGTGATCGTCAGGGTGATCAGGTGGGTCGTCGGCGCGGCCACCACGGTCAGCAGCCGCGGTGTCCGCCTTGCGTGATCCGCGACGTCGACCACCGAACCGACCACGCGTGCCGACTCGACCGCCTGCCCGTCCTCATCGAGCCCGACCGACAGCACCGTGTACCGACCCTGCGCCCGGAACCCGTCCACCACCTGCGAGGAACGCCGCACCGCGCCCAGGATCCCCCACCGCCGATCCCCGGTGGCCGCCATCGCGTCCTCTGTGTACACCGCCTGATGAGCCCGATGGAACGCACCCCAGCCCAGGTGCACGATCCCCACCGCCTCGGGGATCGCCCGAGGGCCGATGACCCCTGCCGCGAGCGGAGTGTCGGCCACCAGACGCGGCAGGTCGGCGGGAATCTCGGTGGCCGCGGCAGTCATCGGTCGGCGTCCCGGCGCAGGCGCAGCAGCACCTTGCTGCTGCCGCTGGCCCGATCAGCGGCCACCGCCATCGCGGTGACCGCGTCACCGATGTCGAACGTGTGCGTGATCAGCGGGGAGACGTCGATCCCGGCGGCGAGAGCGGCGACGGCGTCGGTGATCTCGTCGACGAACCGGTACGAACCGAGCCAGCTGATCTCCCGGGTGACCAGATCCCCGAGCACGGCGGACACGGCAGAGCCGGGCAGGTTGCCGACCTGCACGATCGTGCCGCCGCGGGCGGTGGCGTGCAGGACGGCCCCGAGTGCGCCGGCCGCGCCGGACGCCTCGAACACCAGATCGCAGTCGGCGGGCAGCAGCTCACCGGCGGACAGGTCCACCGTCTTGTCCGCGCCCATCGCCTCGGCGATGGCCAGCGACGATGCGGACAGGTCGGCGGCGATCACCCGGGCGGCGCCACGGTGCTTTGCCGCGGCGACCACCAGGGAGCCGATCGGGCCGGCCCCGTTGACCAGGACATCCCGGCCCCGGACGTCGCCGGCGCGGCTCACCGCGTGCAGGGCGACGGCCAGCGGTTCGGCCAGTGCGCCGTGCTGGGTGCTCACCCCCTCGGGCAGTACCCGGATCTGGTCCGCGCGAACGACCTTCAGCTCGCTGAAGCCGCCGTCGGTGTGCGGGTCGAACGCCGCCGACCCGCAGTAGCGGACCTCCGGATAGAGGTTGGTGCGACCGGCGATCCGGTCCGGCAGCACATGATCGCCGACCAGGGTCGCCGGGTGCACGGTGACCGGTTGCCCCACCGTCAAACCCGTCACGCCGGATCCGACAGCGGCGATCCGGCCGGCCATTTCGTGGCCGAGCACCAGCGGTTGCCGCAGCACCGCGGTGCCCGAGGAGGCGTACCGGTGGTAGGCCAGGTCGGAGCCGCAGATGCCGCCCCATTCCATCGCGATCAGCACCTCGCCGGCTCCGGGTACCGGGTCCGGCAGGGTGTCGATGCGCAGGTCACCGGCTCCGTGCACGACGACGGCCTTCACAGCGCATCCTCCAGACGGACCAGGTCACGCCCACGGGTCTCGGGAGCGATCCAGGCGGAGACCAGGGTGATCAGCGAGTAGACCACGAGCATGGCGGCGATCGGCCACCAGGAGCCGGTCACGGCGGTGAGCGTGGCGGCCAGCAGCGGGCCGATCGCGGTGGCCAGGATGCCACCGATCTCCTTGGCCAGGGCCAGCTGGGTGAACCGGGTGCGGGAGCCGAACAGCTCGGCCATGGTCACGCTCTCCAGCGAGAACAGGCCCAGCACGCCGATGTTCAGGGCGATCACCATCGCCAGCAGCAGGGCCGGGTTGCTGCCGCTGGTGATCATCAGCAGCAGCGGGAAGGCCAGCACGATGGTGGCCAGCGTCAGCGCGATGTAGATCGGGCGGCGGCCGAACCGGTCACCCAGCAGGCCGACGAGCGGCACGGTCAGGAATCCGACCAGCGAGCCGTAGACGATCGCATCGGTGGGGATCGCGCGCTCGACCAGCAGGGTGGTGGCGATGTAGCCGACCAGGAACGTCTGCACCAGGCCGGAGTTGCCGGCCTGACCGAACCGCAGGCCGAGGGCGACGAAGAACGCCTTGCCCTTGCGCTGCTTCAGGCCCGCCTCCAGCACGTTCTCGTGGGTCGCTGCGGCCTTCACCTCCAGGTCGTGCCGGGACAGCGCGACACCGTCGACGACGTCCGGGCGCTCTTCGAAGACCGGGCTCTCCTTCAGGTTGGTGCGCAGCCACAGGGCGAAGATCAGCAGCACGAAGCTGAGCAGGAACGGCAGCCGCCAGCCCCAGGACAGCAACTGCTCGTCGGTCAGGACACTCAGCAGCAGGGCCCAGATCGC
>JBIOVW010000572.1:0-29032 GCA_044867945.1 Nakamurella sp.
GTGGACATGGCCCGCAAGGTGGTGGGCGTGGGCAGCGTCGGTACCCGCGCGTTCATCGTCCTGCTCGAGGGCCGGGACATGAAGGATCCGCTGTTCCTCCAGGTCAAGGAAGCGACGCGATCGGTGCTGGAAGACCATCTGCGGGCCAGCAAGTTCGCCAACCCGGGCGAGCGGGTGGTCCGCGGTCAGCGGATGATGCAGGCGACCAGCGACATCTTCCTGGGCTGGTCCAAGGGGATCCAGGCGGACCGCTACTTCTACTGGCGGCAGTTGCGGGACATGAAGACCTCGGCCGTCATCGAGACGATGAGTCCGGGCACCCTGCAGTTCTACGCCGACCTGTGCGGGTGGACGCTGGCGAGGGCGCACGCCCGGTCCGGTGACGTCATCGCGCTGGCCGCGTACCTGGGGGATCAGGAAACCTTCGAGACCGCGATCACCGACTTCGCCGTGCGCTACGCGGACCAGAACGAGCAGGACTACAAGGCGTTCACCGCCGCGATCGACTCCGGCCGGCTGCCGGTGGCGCGAGGTGTGTGACACTGCTCGGCGCATCCCTCCCGGCTGCCGTTGATCCCATCAGGAAAGGCCTGTCATGACCGAACCCATCGACGAGCTCGGCCCGGTCGACTATCTTGTCGTCGAGTTCCCCGGCAGCAAGTTCAACGGCGAGATCCTGCCCGAGCTGCTGACGCTGGTCCGGCAGGGCGTGGTGCGGGTTCTGGATCTCGCGGTGATCCGCAAGAACGAGGACGGCTCGTTCGAGGCGTTCGAGTTCGCGGACCTGCTGGAGGGCCCGCTGGCCGAGTTGCGGGAGATCGAACGGGATCTGGCCGAACTGCTGTCCGACGACGACGTGGCGGCCACCGCGGACGCGCTCGAGCCGGGCAGCACCGCCGCGTTGCTGGTGTACGAGAACCTGTGGGCCGCACCGCTGGCGTCCGCCGTCCGCCGCGCCGGCGGACTGCTGGTGGCCGGCGGACGCATCCCGGTGCAACAGATGCTGGCTGCGCTCGAGGATGAGATCGCCGAGGAACTCGAGCCATAATGTGCGCGCTTCGACATCTCGTGTCGAGCCGAATTCTCCGAACGCGCGAATGGCCGAGTGACCAGCTCGACCGGATCATTCTTTCGGTTGGTCACTTGATCCCCGCTTGACACAGAACTCACGCTCGGCTACACCTAATGCTGACTCTGAGTCACGGTAATTGTCCGGCAGACATGGCGAACTGGCAGGTTCCGCCCTAAGTCCTTCGGGTCGCGCGCACTTGGAGTAATAGGCCGTCGAGAGCTGTTGCGCGTGAATTCAAGACCGAGGCGAGCCCGGAAAGAATTTGTCCGGGCGACGCGTCGTGCCGTGAATTCCGGATGAGGAGGAATCGGCGATGAGCAACACCACCCGTTCCGAATCGGCCATTCGCACGTCTCGTCGCAGGGGGCGACGGACCGCCGCGGTGCTCATGACCTTGGCCCTGCTGAGCTGTCTTCCGGTGGTGGCCACGGTGAATGTCGCCAACGCGGCGACGCCGACGATCGTGAGCCTGACCTTCGACGACGGCAACGCCGACCAGTACGCCGCGGCGCAGGTTCTCCAGGCCAATGGGATGGTCGGCACGTTCTACATCACGACCGACTGGATCGGAGACGCCGGCTGGCTGACCCGGGCGAATTTGACCAGCATGGCCGCATCGGGGCACGAGATCGGCGGGCACTCCGTCACGCATCCCGACCTGGCCACCGTCTCCAGCTCGACCGCGTCGGCGGAGATCTGCAATAGCCGGACGACTCTGCAGTCCTGGGGCTTCACCGTCAATTCATTCGCCTGGCCGTTCGCCTCCCGGAATTCGGCGGTTCAGCGGCTGGCCCAGAACTGCGGCTACACGACCGCCCGGGGCCTGGGTGACGTCCGGTCGCCGGCCAGTTGCGGATCCTGCCCGTATGCCGAGACGATCCCACCGGGCAACTACTTCGACACGGCCGCACCGGATCAGGTCGACTCGACCTGGACCCTGAAGAAGCTGCAGGACGTGGTGACCGGGGCCGAGACGCACGGCGGGGGCTGGGTGCAACTGACGTTCCACCACATCGCGGTCGGCACCGATCCGAGCCTGACGATCAGCCCGACCCTGTTCGAACAGTTCGTCAAGTGGCTGGCCCCCCGCTCGGCGAACGGCACCGTGGTGCGGACGGTGCATCAGGCGGTGACCGGGAGCACGCCGCCGCCGACCAATCAGCCGCCGACCGCGACCTTCACCTCCACCACCTCGAATCTGACCGCGACCTTCGCGGGATCGGGTTCGGATCGCGACGGCACCATCGCCGGCTACTCCTGGAACTTCGGTGACGGGACGACCGGATCCGGGCAGAACCCCTTGCGCACCTACGCGACCGCGGGCACGTACCAGGTCACCTTGACCGTGACGGACAACCAAGGCGCCACGGGCACATTCACCCGCTCGGTCACGGTGACCGCGCCCACGACACCCACCGCGCCAGGGGCGCCGACCGGGGTGACGGCCACGGCGGGCAACGGCTCGGCCACGGTGTCCTGGACCCCGCCCGGCAACAGCGGCGGTTCGCCGATCACCGCCTATGTCGTCACGCCATACATCGGGTCAACCGCGAAGACCCCGGTCGAGGTGACGGGCAACCCGCCGGCGAGAACCGCGACGGTGTCCGGACTCGCCAACGGCACGACATACACCTTCCGGGTGGCCGCCCGGAACGCCACCGGGCTCCTCGGCCCCACCGCCGCATCCGCGGCCGTCACCCCAACCGCGCCACCCGCCGTCACCATCGTGAACGGGGGCTTCGAGAGCGGGCTCGGTTCGTGGACCACCTCCGGAGTGGCCACGCCGGTCCAGGCCAACCGCGGGCACAGCGGGTCGAAGTCGGCCCGACTCGGCGTCGGCAGCGGACGGGAACCGCTGGGCGACAGCAGCCTGTCGCAGACGATCACCGTGCCGACCACCGGAACGCCGACCCTGTCGATGTGGTACCAGCCGCATTCGAACGACCGGAACTGTACGGGCAGCAACTGCACGCGCGACTGGATGGAGGGTCAGCTCCGCAGCGCCAGCGGTGCCACCCTGCTCACCTTGTTCAAGCTGAACAACGACCGTGGCAGCTGGACCAGGGTGACCGCCAATCTGAGCGCGTACCGGGGTCAGCAGGTCACTCTGTGGTTCAACGTGCACCTGAACGGGCCGAACCCGTCGGACAACACCTGGATGTTCCTGGACGACGTCACGATCACGTCCTGATCCTCGCCACTCGCACCGTGTGACACCCTGGACGGGTGACCCGGGACGGCTGGACGCAGGAAAAGGACGGGTCACCGGCCGATCGATACGCCAGCGCCTGGATGGCCGGGGTCACCGGGCGTCGGCACCCGAGGCTGGCCGAGTTCGCGGTGACCAGACCGTTCCCGCTGGACCCGTTCCAACTCGAGGCGTGCCGGGCCCTGGAGGACGGTCGCGGCGTGCTGGTCTGCGCGCCCACCGGCGCCGGCAAGACCGTCGTCGGCGAATTCGCCGTCCACCTCGCCCTGGCCTCCGGCGGCAAGTGCTTCTATACGACCCCGATCAAGGCGCTGTCCAACCAGAAGTACACGGATCTGATCGCCCAGTACGGGCCGGACCGGGTCGGCCTGCTCACCGGCGACACGTCGGTCAATTCGCACGCACCGATCGTGGTGATGACCACCGAGGTCCTGCGCAACATGCTGTATGCCGGCTCGCCCGACCTTGGCGGGCTGACCCACGTGGTGCTGGACGAGATCCATTACCTGGCCGACAAATTCCGCGGTCCGGTGTGGGAGGAGGTCATCCTGCACGTGGCCTTCGACGTCGCGGTGGTCGGCCTGTCGGCCACCGTGTCCAACGCCGAGGAGTTCGGCGCCTGGCTCGCCGAGGTCCGCGGCGAGCTGGCCGTCGTCGTCGACGAGGTGCGTCCGGTCCCGCTGTGGCAGCACTTGATGGTCGGCCGGCGGCTGTTCGACCTGTTCGGTGTCGGCGACTCGGGGTTCGACGCGGCCCATCCGGACGCGGCCGATCCGGACGCGGGCGGATCGACCGCGTGGCGGATCGACCCCTCGCTGACCCGCGCCATCCGGGACGCGGAGGCGCTGGCCGACCGGTACGGCGGGCGTCCGGGCCGACGGGGCGAACGGGGTCGTCCGGGCGGGCCGGGCAGCCCGCGCTGGCGGCCGCCGAATCGGGTCGATGTCATCGAACGGCTGGACGGCGCGGGTCTGCTGCCCGCAATCACCTTCATCTTCTCCCGGGCCGGCTGCGACGCCGCGGTGGTCCAGTGCGTGCGGGCCGGACTGCGGCTGACCACCGAGAAGGAGCGGGACGAGATCCGGCAGATCGTCGACCGGCGCACCGCCGAACTCATGGACGCCGACCTGGGCGTGCTCGGCTACTGGGAATGGCGGGACGGGCTGGAGCGAGGCGTGGCGGCGCATCATGCCGGGCTGCTGCCGGTGTTCAAGGAGACGGTCGAGGAACTCTTCGTCGCCGGCCTGGTGAAGGCGGTCTTCGCGACCGAAACCCTCGCCCTCGGCATCAACATGCCGGCCCGCACCGTGGTGCTGGAGAAGCTGGTCAAGTACAACGGGGAGAGCCACGCCGATCTGACCGCGGGGGAGTACACGCAGCTGACCGGTCGGGCGGGGCGTCGGGGCATCGATGTCGAGGGCCACGCCGTCGTCCTTTGGTCGCCGGGCATGGATCCGCGGATGGTCGCCGGCCTGGCGTCACGCCGCACCTACCCGCTGCGGTCCTCGTTCCGGCCCAGCTACAACATGGCCGTCAATCTGGTCGACCGGCTCGGCCGGGACGCGGCGCGGGAACTGATCGAGCAGTCGTTCGCGCAGTACCAGGCCAACGGCGCGGTGGTCGGCATGGCCCGGCAGGTGGCCCGCAACACCGAGGCCATCACATCCCATGAGAAGGCCATGCAGTGCCACCTCGGCAGTACCGCCGAGTACCTGGATCTGTTGACCGAGCTGGCCGTGGCGGAACGGGAGATCGCCCGGTCGGGCGCCGCGCGGCGACGGGACGCGACCGCACACGACCTGGCCGAACTGCGGCGCGGTGACGTGATCGATGTGCCGGCCGGCCGCCGGTCCGGCCTGGCCGTGGTGCTGGATCCTGGCATCGAACCGGACGGATCGCCCCGACCGCTGGTGGTCACCTCGGGACGGTGGGCGGGCCGGCTGTCCGCCGCCGACTTCCGCGGACCGGTGCCCGCGCTGGGCAGGGTCAAGCTCGGCAAGTTCACCGACCACCGCTCGCCGAAGATACGGCGGGACATCGCCTCCGCCATCGCCTCGTCGGGTATCAGGTCGCCGGGACGCGGCCGGCGCTCGGCCCGGCGTGAGGAATCGGCATCGACGCAGGAGATGGAGCTGACCGTGCTGCGCCGGGTGATCAGGGCGCACCCGGTGCACGGCTGCGCGGATCGGGAGCAGCACCTGCAATGGGCCCGCCGGTGGCGGCGACTGACCGCCGAGAACGAGACGCTGGCCGCGAAGGTGGCGGCCGCGACGGGGTCGCTGGGCCAGGCCTTGGACAAGATCATCAGGCTGCTGGAGGACGAGGGCTACCTGCGAGACGACTCGTTGACCAACGACGGTCGGATGCTGGCCAGGATCTGGTGCGAGTGCGACCTGGTGGTCGCCGAGTGTCTGCGCCGGGGCACCTGGGTCGGCGCGAGCCCAGCCGGGTTGGCCGCCGCAGTGTCGTGCCTGGTCTTCGAATCGCGTCGGGACGGGCCGCCCGCAACGCGGGTACCCGTGGGTGAGGCAGGAGACCTGGTGACCGCGACGGTCGGCGTCTGGACCCGGATCGCCGCCGCCGAACGCGAGATCGGTCTGCCGGCCACCCGGGACGTGGACCCCGCCTTCGCCGCGACGGTCGCCGCCTGGTCTCGCGGCGCCTCGCTCGCCGAGACCCTCGCCGTCGCCGTCAGCGGCGGGACCGACATCTCCGCCGGGGATTTCGTGCGCTGGTGCCGCCAGGTGGTGGACCTACTCGATCAGGTTGCCGGAGTCGCTCCGCCGGAGGTGGCGGCCGTCGCCCGGTCGGCGGTGGGGTCATTGCGGCGCGGCGTGGTATTCCTCGGCGCCGCATAGGCCTCATCGTGGTTGGATCATCACCATACGCCGGGCCGCAGCGATGGAGCGGCGATCGAGGAGGAAGCGATGAGTACCCCACAGGGTGGTCAGTCGGGCGGCGGTCAGGACGGCAACAAGTGGTCGGGGCAGCAGCCGGCATCCGATCAGCCCGCCGATTCGGACGCCACCACCGTCTACCGCCCGGGTGACTACGGAGTCGAATCCGGTGGTTCGCCGGGTGGCTCGGGATCCTCGGGCTCGGCCCCGTCCGGCCCCTCGTCGGGCGATTCGTCGTACTCGGCGCCGTCGTATCCGCCGCCCACCAGCGCCGAGCCCTCGTACGGTCAGCAGCCGTACGGCGGTCAGCCAGGCTATGACCAGTCCTCCTACGGTCAGCCCGGTGGCGGTCAGCAGGGCTACTACCAGCAGCCCGGCTATGGCCAACCGGACGCGGGTCAGCAGGGCTACTACCAGCAGCCGGGTTACGGCCAGGGCGATCCCGGTGCGGGGCAGGGTTACTACCAGCAGCCCGGGTACGGGCAGCCGGGAGGTGGCCAGGACTACGGGCAGTCCTACGGTCAGCCGTCCTCCTACGGTCAGCCCGCCTACGGTCAGGCGTCCGCCGGGTACGGGCAGCAGCAACCGAACTACGGCGGCGGGTACGGCCCGTCGTCCGGCGGATTCCCGGCCACCACCGAAGCGCCCAAGAAGTCGAACCAGGGCCTGATCATCGGCATCGTGGTCGTCGTGGTGCTGCTGGCGTTGGCGGCGGTGGCGCTGTTCGTGTGGCCAGGCTTCCTGAACAAGAAGGTGTTCGACGAGCAGCAGGTCTCCCAGGGGGTGACCGACATCCTCACCGGCAACCCGCCGTCCGGCTACGGGCTGACCGACGTCACCGAGGTGACCTGCCCCTCCGGTCAGCCGGTGCAGGCTGGAACCAGCTTCCAGTGCACGCTGAAGCTGGACGGGGAGTCGACCACCGTGACGGTGCGGGTCCAGGACGACAACGGCCTGTACCAGGTGGACCCGCCGAGCTGAACCGCCCCCTGCTGTGCCCCTGCTGGGCTCCAAATTGGTGTTGATCATGGGGCGCTGCCGGCGACACACCGACGAATCCCGCGAAACGCCGCGGTTCTGCGGGCACAGCGCCATGATCAACTCGCCGCGGGCTGGACGGTCGCGGTGGTGAGGCAGCCGCGTCGGCCCAGCAGCACTCTGAGGGGGTCGGTGAACCTCTCAGGCATGCGGTAGACATCGCTCGCGGTCACGTAGATCACCGTCCACCCTGCGGCCAGCAGGTCTGCCTGTTTGTGGCGATCCCGGTCGAGAGACCCGTCGCCCGCATGGAAGTCCTGGCCGTCGAATTCCAGTCCGACCCTGGCGCGGCGCCATCCGTGGTCGAGGCGGCGGGTCCCGCCGCTGGAAACTCGAACCTTGACCTGGAGTTCCGGCGGTGGGAGGCCGGCCTCGAGGATCCGGTAGCGGGTTCGGGATTCCATCGGCGATTCCGGCAGCGGGCTCGCCTGGGTCGCAAGGTCACGGACCACGAGAATGCCACGCTGGCGGGACGCACCATCGACAGCCCGCCGCAATCGGTCCTCGGAAACGCCGGCGCGTCGCGCTGCGTCCAGCACCGCGAGGACATCGATCGGCCGACCGCCGGCTGCGACGTCGACGGCTGCGTCCGCGGCGTCGATCAGGTCCAGGCCGTCGACCCGGGCGATCGGTGCTCGTGGCACCAGCTGATGGACCACAACACCCTCGGGTCCACGGATCGATCGACCGGTCGCCGTCGTGACGTGCACGTTCGGGTCCGGGAGGACTCCGAATCCGTGCAATTCGGCGGCGGTGGTGTGGCACGCGACCAACGGCTCGCCGAGCCTGGCCTGGGCGCGCAGGATCCGGCTGCGGGTGTCGCCCGGCGCGCCGACGAGCCGGTAGAAGCGATTGGACTCGCGGACGATGAGCTCGTCGTCGAGCCAGCGCTGGAGCTGTTCCCAGCCGACCGCCGACCGGGCCTGTTTGGCGGTGAAGCCGCCACCCTGGTCGTGCACCCAGGGCAGTTCCACGGGATTCATGCGACGCAGCGTGCGGCAATCGCCGGGTTCCGCGTTGCCGGATTCTCGAAAATGTGGACAGCTTCGGGCATGGGGACATCCACGTCTCGGCGCAATGCGCAACCCCTGAGACCCGAGCGCGTGCCCTGGCGGCGTTGATCATGGCGCTCTGCCATCCCGACGGCGGCGTGTCGCGAAAGACGTCGGTGTGTCCCAGGCAGAGCGCCATGATCAACTTCATGCGATGGGATGCGATGCGATGCGAGGGGCCCCGCGGCGTCGCTGTTGACCGGCCACCTCGGCCCGGTTCAGCATGTGCTCGTGGTGACAGTGCTGGACGCCGACTATCTGGTGGTCGGCGCCGGTGCGATCGGGATGGCGTTCACCGACGCGCTGATCGACCATGCGGATGTCAGCGTGGTCATGGTCGATCGTCGGCACGGGGTGGGCGGTCATTGGCTGGACGCGTACCCGTTCGTCCGCCTGCACCAGGCATCCGCCTTCTACGGGGTGGCCTCGACGGTGCTCGGCGACGGGAGCATCCAGGCGGGCGGGCCTGAGGCGGGACTGCACGAGCGTGCGACGGCGCCGGAAATCGTCGCGTATTACGACCGAGTGTTGCGCGAGCGCATGATGGCGTCCGGAAAGGTGTCCTTCTACCCGAACTGCGAGTACCTCGGCGAGGCTCGGTTCGTGTCGCGCCTGTCCGGGCGGCGGTACGAGGTCCGCAGCAGGCGCGTCGTCGACGCCCGCTACCTGTCCCCCCGGATACCGGCATCGACGGCGGCGCCGTTCGAGGTTGCCGACGGCGTGCCCGTCGTGGCCGTCAACGACCTGGTCAAGCTGGATACAGCGCCCACCCAATACGTGATCGTCGGTTCGGGAAAGACCGCCACCGATGCCTGTATCTGGCTGCTCGACAATGGCGTGGACGCCGGCGCGATCTGTTGGGTGCGGCCGCGCGAGCCGTGGATGCTCAATCGCGCGGTGGTCCAGCCGAACCCCGCCGTCTTCATCGGCATGGCCGCCGACACCATGCGGGCGGCGGCCGAGGCGGCATCACCGGACGACCTGTTCCTCCGCCTGGAGGAGGCGGGGGTGATGCTGCGTGTCGACCGGTCCATGACACCCACGATGGCGAAGACGCCGACGCTCGCCCAATGGGAACTCGACCGGCTGCGCACGATCGAGAACGTCGTCCGGCTCGGGCACATCCGGCAGGTGCGGCCGGCCCGCCTGGTGTGCGATCAGGGTGAGCATGTGACGGCGAAGGACGCGGTGATCGTGCACTGCGCTGCTTCCGGTCTGCGGTACCCGCCGCTGGTGCCGATCTGGGCCGGCAGGGCGATGACGCTCCAGCCGATCCGCACCGGTTTCCCCTGCTTCGGCGCGGCGCTGGCCGGATACGTGGAGGCCACCGTCGACGGCGACGAGCAGAAGAACAGGCTGTGCCCGCCGTCGCCCTACTCGAACACCCCCGCGGACTGGGCTCGCATGCAGGTGCTGGGCAGCCGGGCGGCGATGGCTTTCGGCGCCGACGCCGACATCAAGGCCTGGGCCGACCGGGTCGCGCTCAATCCTTCGCGGATCCCGCCCGAGCTGGCGGACTCGGCCGAACTCAGCCGCGCCGTGGCGCGATTCCGCGAACACGTCGCGGCCGGGATCGCGCGGATGACCGAGCTGGCCCGGAGCTGAATCCTGACCGCGGTTTCACCATCACGGGTTCGGCAGGAGAGAACCCTGCCGGCCGGTCAGCGCGCCTCGAGCGCCTGCAGCAGCCGGTTCACCGGCCCGCCGATCCCGTGCGCCCGCACCAGGTCCGACAACGCCTGCGGATCGACGGGTTCCGGGGGCACCGCGCCGTCACCGTCCGGCTCGACGGTGACCGTCGCGTCGGTCGCGACCCGCACCACCTTCGGCGCGACCAGCAAGTAGTCGCGCGCCGCGGCCAGCTTGGCGCGCACGCCGGGCGCCAATCCGGTGGACCGGGCGTCCAGGGCCTGCACCAGTCCCTCGATGGAGCCGAACCGACCGATCAGGGTGGCGGCGGTCTTCTCCCCGACCCCCGGCACCCCGGGCAGCCCGTCCGATGGATCCCCCCGCAGCGCCGCGAAGTCCGCGTAGCCGCCCGGGGGGATGCCGTAGCGCGCCGCGACATCGGCCGCCGCATACACCTTCGCCTTGCTCATCCCTGCCCCGATGTACCGCACGGTCACCGGCGGGGGCTCGTCCCGGGCGACCTGGAAAAGGTCCCGATCGCCGGTGACCACCTCGACCGGGTCGGTGGCCTCCGCGTGGGCCAGGGTGCCGATCACGTCGTCCGCCTCGTACCCAGGGGCCCCGGCGACGCTGATGCCGATCGCGGCCAGGGTGGCCAGCAGGATCGGCACCTGCGGGGCCAGCTCGTCGGGCACCACCTCGATGTCGGCGGATGGACCGGGCGTGCCGCTGTGCGGCGTCGCCGCGGCCAGCGCATCGACCGCAACGGCCAGCGAGACCGCCTGGGATGAACCGGGTTCCAGTACCCGATGGGTCTTGTAGCTCTCGATCAACGCCACCCGCCAGGCCGGCCGCCAGTCCAGGTCCAGGCAGGCGATCACCCGACTCGGCCGGGCATCCGTGACGACCCTGGCGATGATGTCCAACGCTCCGCGCACCGCGTTGACCGGCCGCCCGTCGGGCGAGGTGGTCGAGGTGGGCACGGCGAAGAACGCCCTGAAGTAGATGCCGGCGAGGTCGAGCAACTGCAACATGGCGCCCGACGCTACCGGGCGTTCGGGCTGCGGTCCCGAGCGGCCGGTTCGGTATACCAAAATATTAGATTCGGTATACCGTCTGCTGTGACCACTTATTCAGCCCTCTCGACCGGTGACGTGATGCGTGCCCGTTCGCGAGCCCTTCCGGTGATCGCCGGACTCGGACTCGTGCTCGCCGCCTGCGCGGTCCCGACCCCGCCGGAGACCACCCCGAGCCCGTCGGTGCCGGCCCCGAGTCCGTCGGGCCAGGTCGTCGCCGCACCGCCCGCGACGTCCACCCGAACGCCGACGCCGAGCGCGCCGGCACCTGCTCCGGCAACCGCGTCGTCCGAGCCGGCGTCGTCCGAGCCGGCCGCCCCGACCCGCGATCCCACGCTCGATCAACCACTTCGGGACGCCACGTGGGCGAACGACGTCGGTCGGGCGGCGGAATTGATCGCTGCCGGCGCGGATGTCAACGCGAAGGACTCCACCGAGCAGAGCCCGTATCTCATCGCCACCAGCGAGGGTTACGCCGAGCTGCTGGAGCTCTCCCTCGCGCACGGCGCGGATCTGGGCAGCCTGGACTCCTACCGCGGCACCGGCCTGATCCGCGCGGCCGAGCGGGGTCACGCCGAGATCGTCGGCCGGCTGCTGCGGGCCGGGATCGAGGTCAACCACGTCAACCGTCCCGGCTGGACCGCACTCGACGAGGCCATCGTGTACGGCGACGGCGGCACCGACTACGTCGACACCGTGCGTGCGCTGATCGCCGGCGGCGCCGACCTGAGCCGGCTGGCGAGCAACGGGCGCACCCCGGTGGCGAACGCCCGCGCGCAGGGTCAGGACGCCGTCGTTGCGGCGCTGATCGCCGGCGCGCGGACGCCGGACGGCGACCCGGCGGCGCAGCTGCTGGACGCGGCGGCGCGGGGCGATGCCGACGGGGTCGCGGCGGCGCTGCGGGCGGGTGCACCGATCGAGGCCCGCGACTTTCAGGGCCGCACCCCGCTGCTGCTCGCCGCCCTTGCCGACCACGTTGACGTCGCGCGGCTGCTGGTGGTGGTCGGCGCCGATCCGGACGCGCAGGACGACCGGTCGGACAGCCCGTGGCTGGTCACCGGGGTCACCGGCAGCGTCGTCATGCTCGAGACGCTGCTCCCCGCCGATCCCGACCTGACCCTGCGGAACCGGTTCGGCGGTGTGTCGGTCATTCCGGCGAGCGAGCGTGGTCACGTCGAGTACGTGCGTCGGGTCGTGCAGACCGGGATCGACGTCAACCAGGTGAACGACCCCGGGTGGACCGCGCTGCTGGAGGCCATCGTCTACGGCGACGGGTCGGCGTCGTACCAGGAGATCGTCGGCATCCTGCTCGCCGCCGGTGCCGATCCGACGATCGCCGATGCCCAGGGGGTGACCGCGTTGCAGCACGCCCGGCAGCGGGGCCAGGACGAGATCGCGGAGCGACTGGAGGCCGCCGGGGGGTGACGGGCCGTGACTTGCAGTCGATCATGGACGACACGCCCTCATTCCCATCGGATTACGGGCGTGTTGTTCATGATCGACTTGCGTGGTGGGCTGTCGGTTGGCGGGTTAGCGGGTGGCCGGCTATCTGGGGCCGGGGTCTCGCAGGTGCACGTCGAAGAACGCGAGAATGCGCCGCTTGGCATCGGCGGCGCTGTCGTGGTCGTAGCCGACCCCGAGCACCTTGCCGATGGTGGTGAGCGGCGAGGGCACCACGTTGCGGCTGAAGAAGGCATGCCGGGCGGGCGGATATTCACGGACGTCGTGCGGCACGCCGGCCTGCTCCAGCGCGACCGTCAACCTGTCCGCGGCCCCGCGCAGGATCCGGTCGCGCCCGCCGAAGCTGGCCACCATCGGGCAGCTCCCGGCCAGCACCTCGTCCAGATTCCTGGGAGGGTGGCCGTAGTTGACTGCGGCCGCGTCGTAGCCGCCGCGACCGGCCAGCAAGAGGGCGAAGCCGCCGCCCAGGCAGTAGCCGGCCACGCCGACCGCGCCGGAGCAGTCGTCCCGGGCGGCCAGATAGGCCCGGGCGGCCTCGAGCTGCTCGAACACCGGACCACGTTGCGCGAACAGCTGGCGCACCGTGCTGCGCACGCAGCGGACCATCGCCCGTCCGTGGTAGAGATCCGGCATCAGGGCGAGGTAGCCGGCGGCCGCGAACCAATCGCACTGTTCCTGCAGGTCGTCGGTCGGACCCAAACCCTCGTGGATGACCACCACGCCGGGCCAGGGTCCCGGGTGCGCGCTCGTCGGCACCGGCACGGCGACATACGCCCGGCGCTCCTGGACGGGTCCACGACCCGGCACGGCGATGG
Organism: Nakamurella sp.; assembly: GCA_044867945.1. GTDB lineage: Bacteria > Actinomycetota > Actinomycetes > Mycobacteriales > Nakamurellaceae > Nakamurella. Next base: position 13,250 of record JBIOVW010000572.1, read on the forward strand.
TCGGCATCCGGATGACGGTACGCCGCCACGCGCCGGCCCGGCATGAGGCCGGCGCGACCCTCTTTCTCCATCCACGCGACCCGTGTCACTCCATCCATCTGCCACAATCCGCCCCCTCGGAATCGATCCAGAAGGGCGGAATGTGGCAAATGGATCACCCGTCAGCCGGTCTCGTCGGGCGCGGCTCTGGTCTCCCCGGACATTAGGCTCCGGGTATGCCCTCCGAACCGACCGAGTCGTCCCCGGTGGCGACCTACACCGACCGCCTCACCCGGCTCGCGGAGCTGGCCGGGGTATCCGGCGCGGACGCGGTGCTGATCGCCCCCGGGCCCGACCTTGCCTATTTCGTCGGCCACTCGATCGGCTCCCACGAGCGACTGACCTGCCTGGTCGTCCCCCCCAGCGGCCGCCCGTCCCTGCTGGTGCCGACGCTGGAACGGCCTGGTTGGGCCGGCTCGCCGGTCGAGGACATGGACGTTGCCATCAGCACCTGGACCGACGGGGTGGATCCCTACGCTGCCCTGGCCGAACTCCTGCCGACCGACGCCAGGGTGCTGTCCGTCGACTACCACATGCCCGCGGTGCACGCACTGAACGCGCAGGCCATCGTCCCCGGCTCGGAGCTGACTCTGGCCGGGGAAACGATCGCCGAGCTGCGGAGGCGCAAGGGCGCCGACGAGGTGGCCGCCCTGGCCGCGGCCGGAGCGGCGATCGACCGGGTCCAGCGGCGGATCGGCGAATGGTTGCGTCCGGACCGCACGGAGAACGAGGTGGCCGCCGACATCGCCGCCGCCATCGTGGCCGAGGGCCACCAGCGCCCGGACTTCGTCATCGTCGGGTCGGGACCCAACGGGGCCAGCCCGCATCACGAGGCGTCCGATCGGGTCATCGAACCCGGCGACGTCGTCGTTGTCGATATCGGTGGTCCCATGCCGTCCGGGTACTTCTCCGACTGCACGCGCACGTACCTGGCCGGCGGCACCTCGGTCCCGGACCGGGTGCGCGAGGTGTACGAAGTGGTGCACCGGGCCCAGGCGGCCGGAGTTGCCGCCGTCCGTCCGGGTGCCACCGCCGAATCGATCGACGCCGCCGCACGCAGCGTCATCGAGCAGGCCGGATTCGGCGAGTACTTCATCACCCGGACCGGTCACGGCATCGGCCTGGAGGTGCACGAACATCCGTACATGGTGTCGGGCAACACGATCGCGCTGGAGCAGGGCATGGCGTTCTCGGTCGAGCCGGGCATCTACCTGCCCGGTGAGTTCGGCGTCCGCATCGAGGACGTCGTTGTCGTGGGGGAGTCCGGGCCGCTGCTGATGAACAAGGCGCCCACCGAGCTGACCGTCGTCGACGGCTGAAGGGTTGCCAGTGATGCTGGAGGAGTTGGACGCCCGGATCGCCGCGGTGCTCGCCGCCGACGGCCGATGCAGCTACACCGACCTCGCGGAGAAGGTCGGGCTGTCGGTGTCGGCGGTGCACCAGCGGGTGCGGCGGCTGGAGCGGCGCGGTGTCATCCGCGGGTACACCGCGCAGATCGACAGCGAACAGATCGGCCTGCCGCTGACCGCGTTCGTCTCGCTGACCCCGATCGACCCCGCCGCCCCGGACGACTACCCGCAGCGGTTGGCCCAGATGCCGGAGATCGAGGCGTGCCACTCGGTGGCCGGCGTGGAGTCCTACATCGTCAAGGTGCGGGTGCAGTCGCCGGCCGCGTTGGAGGCGCTGCTGGCCCGGGTCAGGGGGACCGCGGGCATGACGACCCGGACGACGGTGGTGCTGTCCACGCCGTTCGAGGGCCGGCCGGTCGCTCCGCCGGCCGACCTCGACGCCACCGACGCCGAGTGACCGTGCGGTATCCGGCCGTCGTCCGGGACGACGTCGTCGAGGTGCTGCACGGAGTCGAGGTGAGCGACCCCTACCGGTACCTGGAGGACCCGGACGCCGATCGCACGTGCGACTTCGTGACGGCCCAGAACGCCCTGTCCCGACCGTATCTCGATGCGCTGCCGGCCCGGGAGCCGCTGCTGGAGCTGACGACGGCCCTGCTCACCGCGCCGCGGCGGGGTGTTCCGTGGGAGCGCGGCGGGCGGTACTTCGTCGTGGCGAACCCCGGCGAGCTGGATCAGGACCAGCTGTTCTGGGCGCACGACCTCGACCAGCTCCTCGACTCACCGACCCTGCTGCTGGACCCGAACCTGCTGTCCGCGGACGGCACGGTCGCGATGACCGCCGCACGGGTGAGCCCGGACGGACGGCGGCTGGCCTACGCGGTGTCCGAGGCCGGGTCCGATTGGCGCACGATCCGGGTCCGCGACGTCGTGACAGGCTGCGATCTGGCCGACGAACTCCGCTGGACCAAGTGGATCGACCCCACCTGGCTGCCGGACGCGTCCGGGTTCCTCTTCTGGCGGTATCCGGAGTCCGAGGGCGGTGAACTGACGGCCGCCCAGGGCGCCGGGGAACTCGTGCTGCACCGGCTCGGCGAGACGCGGGCGGTGGATGAGGAGGCGGTGGATGAGGTGGTGTGGACGCCGCCGGACCGGGACTGGTTGGCCGACCCCTGGGTGGCGCCGGACGGCCGGTGGCTGATCCTGACCTGCAGCCCCGGCACCGACACGCGCACGCTGGTGTCCGCGCATCGGCTCGCCGCGCCGGGCGGTCGCCTGACGATCGATCCGGTTCCGGTGCCGGTGGTGACCCAGCTGGCCGACGCGCATCACGTGGTCGGATCCGACGGTGACCTGCTCTACCTGCGCACCGAGCGGAACGCGCCGCGGGGTCGGCTGGTCCGTGTGGATCTGTCCGCCGAACTCGCCGCCGACGACTGGGCGGAGGTGGTGTCACAGCACGACGAGGACGTGCTGGTCAGCGCCCACCCCGCGCGCGGGGCGTTCGCCCTGGTCTGGTCGACGGACGCGGCGCACCGGCTGCATCTCGTGGACCGGTCCGGCCGGGATCTGGACCGGCCGGAGCTGCCCTCGCCGGTGTCCGTGGTCGCCGTGAACGCCCGCCCCGAATCGGCCGAGATCCTGCTGGGCGTCAGCTCGTTCACCACGCGCACCCGCTCGTTCCGGCTACTGGTCGGCCGAGCTTGCGAGGCCGCCATCGAGCAGAAGGGGACCGAGCGCAGACAACCCGGCGACGGAGGAGCCGGGTTGTCCAGCGCGGTCCTGGTCGAGCGGACGCCATCGATCCGGGAGCTCCCTGGCCCCGGCGGTGACGTGCCGCTCCCGGACCTGCTGGCGCGGCGGGCGCGCGCCGTCTCCAGCGACGGGGTGGACGTGCCGATGACGGTTCTGCGCCGGGCGGATCTTGCCGAGGGCCCGGCGCCCACCCTGCTCTACGGGTACGGCGGGTTCGACATCCCGGTGCTGCCGTCGTTCTCGGCAATGTTCGCAGCCTGGGTTGCGGCCGGCGGGGTGCTCGCGGTGGCCAACCTGCGCGGCGGCGGCGAGTTCGGCGCGGATTGGCACCGGCAGGGCATTCTGCGCCGCAAACAGCAGGTGTTCGACGACTTTTGCGCCTGCGCCGAATCGCTCATCGCGTCCGGGGTGACCACCGCCGGGCAGTTGGCGGTGCACGGGCGGTCCAATGGCGGCCTGCTGGTCGGCGCGGCGCTGACGCAGCGTCCGGAGCTGTTCGCGGTCGCCCTGCCCACGGTCGGCGTACTGGACATGCTGCGGTTCCACCTGTTCACCATCGGCTGGGCCTGGGTGACCGACTACGGTTCACCGGACGATCCCGACGACTTCGCCGTGCTGCTGGCCTATTCACCGCTGCATCGGCTGACGGCCGGCACCGCCTACCCGGCGACCCTTATCTGCACCGGCGACCACGACGACCGGGTGGTCCCGGCGCATTCGCTGAAGTTCGGCGCGCAGCTGCAGCACAGTCAGGCCGGTCCGGCGCCGGTGCTGCTGCGGGTCGACACCAGGGCGGGGCATGGAATGGGCAAGCCGGCCCGGGCGTTGGCGCTGGAGTACGCGGACCAGTTGGCGTTTGCCGCGGAGCACACGGGTCTGAAGGCCCACTGACCTGACCGCCCGCGAGCCCCGGGTGGTTAGCTTGCGTAAGCTTTTGCGGGTGGCGGATGCGGGAGGTCGGTGGTGACGGTGACGGTCGGTTCGGTCGGGTTGCGGTCCGAACGCGGTCCGATCCTCGCCGCACTGATGCTGTCGACCTCGCTGGTCGCCCTGGACTCGACAATCGTGGCGACCGCCGTGCCGTCCATCGTCGCCGACCTGGGCGGCTTTTCCGAGTTCCCCTGGCTGTTCTCCGTGTACCTGCTGGCGCAGGCGGTGTCGGTGCCGATCTACGGCAAGCTGGCCGACATCATCGGCCGCAAGCCGATCATGGTGTTCGGCATCGGGCTGTTCCTGCTCGGCTCGATCCTGTGTGCGGTCGCCTGGGGCATGGTCCCGCTCATCGTGTTCCGCGCGTTGCAGGGCCTTGGTGCCGGTGCGGTCCAGCCGATGAGCATCACCATCGCCGGTGACATCTACACCCTGGCCGAGCGGGCGAAGGCACAGGGCTACCTGGCCAGCGTGTGGGCGGTTTCCGCGGTGGTCGGGCCGACGTTGGGTGGCGTCTTCTCCGAGTGGCTCACCTGGCGTTGGCTGTTCATCATCAACATCCCGCTGTGCGTCCTGGCCGGCTGGATGCTGGTGAGCCGGTTCTCCGAGAAGGTCCACCGGGTGCGACACCGCATCGACTACGTCGGCAGCATCACCCTCACGGTCGGGGCGACGCTGCTGATCCTCGGCCTGCTCGAGGGCGGTCAGGCGTGGGCCTGGTGGTCGGCGCCCGGCATCGTCGTGATCGGTGGCGGTGTGGCACTGATCGCGGTGTTCCTGGTGGTGCAGCGTCGCGCGGCCGAGCCGGTGCTGCCGCTGTGGGTGTTCTCCCGGCGGGTGCTGGTGGCCAGCGCGGTGATCGCCGTGCTGGTCGGCGCGGTGCTTCTTGGCCTGACCAGCTACGTGCCGACGTTCGTGCAGGCCGTGCTGGGCACCGGGCCGCTGGTCGCCGGCTTCGCGCTGGCCACGCTGACGATCGGCTGGCCGATCTCGGCCACCCTGTCCGGTCGCTTCTACCTGCGACTCGGGTTCCGCACCACGGCGTTGATCGGCGCGACGCTGGCCGTCGCCGGGTCGCTGCTGACCACCTCGCTCGGCCCGGCGTCCTCGGTGTGGCTGGTGGGGTTGTGCTGCTTCGTGGTCGGGTTGGGCATGGGCCTGATCGCCAGCCCGACGCTGATCGTCGCGCAGTCCAGCGTCGGCTGGGCCGAGCGCGGGGTGGTGACGGCGACCAATCTGTTCGCCAGATCGATCGGCAGCGCCGTCGGGGTGGCCGGATTCGGGGCGCTGGCCAACGCCAGCCTCACCGGCACCGGCAACGCCGCGGACAACCCCGCCGCGGTGGCCGCCGCGACCCATGATGTGTTCGTGGCCACCGCGGTACTGGCCGCCTGCATGCTCGTCGCCGCCCTGCTGCTGCCGGGTGGTCGGCCGACTGCGCAGGCCGCGACCGCCGCCCCGGATGCCGGCCGCGACGTTTCCGCGGGAACGTGAACGACATTTCGCCAGGAACGGTCAGGTGCCGGCGGCCGATCGCATCCCCGGCTCGGTGCGATAGATGATCTCGATCGCCAGCGCGCCGACCGCACCGACGGCCAGGGAGGTCCACAGGGTGGCCGGCGTGATCGAGAAGTTGAAGAACTCCCGGCCGATGGGGGTGATGAAGGCGAGGGTCGCGATCGCCACCATCGTCCCGACGAGAGCGGCCTTCCACAGCCGGAACGGCCGGGACAGCACGACCAGAATCCAGAAGGCGGTGACCAGCAAAGCGATGGTCGCCGCCGTCGACGGCTGCCAGCAGACCACGTTGTTGGTGACGTTGCTGCCCTCGGTCTTCACGAGGCACTCGGAGGCCGGTGGAGCACCTACCTCGGCCCTGGCCAGCAGGTAGGACACGAAGACCACGATGCCGGAGACCGCGCCGGCGGGGACAGCGAACCGCAGTACCCGGCGCAGGAACCCGGGGATGTAGCGCCGCTTGTTCGGGCCGAGGGCCAGGAAGAACGCCGGGATGCCGATCGTGACCGCGGACACCAGGGTCAGGTGCCTGGGCAGGAACGGGAACGGCAGGGTGAACAGGGCCGCGGTGATGATCGCGATGAGGCTCATCACGTTCTTCGCGACGAACAGGTTGGCCACCCGTTCCACGTTGCCGATCACCCGACGACCCTCGGCAAGCACATTCGGCATGTGCGAGAACCGGCCGTCCAGCAGCACCAGCTGGGCCACCGCCTTCGTGGCCTGCGCGCCGTTCCCCATCGCCACGCCGATGTCGGCGTCCTTGAGGGCCAGCGCATCGTTCACCCCGTCGCCGGTCATCGCCGCGACATGCCCGTTGCGCTGCAAGGCCTGCACCAGGGCCCGCTTCTGCTCCGGCGAGACGCGGCCGAAGACCGTGGTGAGTTCGACGATCTCACGCAGCTCTTCCGGATCCTCGCCGATGGTTCGGGCGTCCACCAGCGCCTCGGGCGGCACGTCCAGGCCGACCCTGCGGGCGATCGCGGCGACCGTGGTGGGGTTGTCCCCGGAAATGATCTTGATCTTGACGCCCTGGTCGGCGAAGTACTCCAGGGTCTCCTGCGCGTCCGGGCGGACCTGTTCGGTGAGCGTGATCAGGGCGACGGTGCGCATCCCGTTCGGCAGTTCCTGGCCGTGCAGGGCGGCGTCCGAGCAGGCCAGCAGCAGCACCCGTCGGCCGGTCGCCGCCAGCTCGGCGACCCGGTCGCGGAGCGGGTCGTCGGTCGCCAGGAGCACGTCGGGCGCACCGAACACCAGGCATCCCCGACCGGTGAACGATGCGGCGCTCCACTTGCGGGCGGAGTTGAACGCGATGGTCGTCTCCCGCTGCCACCCCGTCGGCACCGGCAGCGCGGCGGCCAACGCCTTGAGGGTGCCGTTGGCGTTCGGGTCGTCGGCCAGCGCGCCGAGCGCCTCGCGCACCTGATCCGCCGTTCGGCCACCGGCGGGGACGGGCTCGCAGTCCTCGTAGACGATGTCGCCGACGGTCAACGTGCCGGTCTTGTCCAGGCACACCACGTCGACCCTGGCGAGCCCCTCCACCGCCGGAAGCTCCTGCACCAGCACCTGCTGCCGGGTCAGTTGCACCGCGGCCAGCAGGAACGCGACCGACGTCAGCAGCACAAGACCCTCGGGCACCAGGCCGACCAGGCCACCGGTGGACCGGATGACGACCTGTTGCCAGCCCTGGTCGCCGATCGCCCGCCACTGCGACCACAGCTGCAGCGGCAACGCGACGGCGATGATCCAGGTGATGTACTTGAGCAGCCGGTTGACCGACTCCTGGATCTCCGAACGGGTCTTGGTGAACTTCTTGGCCTCGGCGGCGATCTTGTTGATGTAGGCGTCGTGGCCGACCGCCGCGGCCGGGAAGCGGCCGATGCCGGCGACCACGGTGGTGCCGGAGCGCACGTCGTCGCCGGGCGCCTTGGGAACCGGATCGGCCTCCCCGGTCAGGTTCGACTCGTCGACCTCCAGGCCGGACGTCGTCACCATGACGCCGTCCGCCGGAACCTGATCGCCCGTTCGTAGCTCGATCAGGTCGTCCAGCACGACCTCCTGGGTGGGGATCTCGATCAACTGCCCGTCCCGGACGACCCGGGTGGTCGGCGCGTTCAGCAGGGCCAGCCGATCCAACTTCCGCTTGGCCAGGTACTCCTGCACGATGCCGATCGCCGAGTTGACGACCAGCACTATCCCGAACAGTCCGTCCGCAAGCGAGCCGGTGATCAGGATCAGCACGAACAGCGCACCCAGGATGGCGTTGAAGCGGGTGAAGACGTTGGTTTTGAAGATCACCCACAACGACCGTGACGATGCCTGGTCGGTGACGTTGACCTGGCCGTTCGCGATGCGTTGGGCCACCTGCTCGGCGGTCAGGCCGTTGGTGACGCCGGGTCTGACGTCCGTGCCCGTCGCGGCGCCGGTCGATTCGGGGGTGAGACTCACGCCGCCGTGTTGATGGTTCGCTCGCCAAGCCTCGGTCACAGGGTCAACTGTGACAGATCGCTCCCGCCCCGGTCAGCCCGATTCGGTGGGGTCGGGCTGGTGTTGACTGATCACCGATGACGCTCACAGTCCTGCGCAATGGGCGGGTCCACGCCGCCGCCGACCCGGAGGCCACCGCGCTGGCCGTCACCGACGGCACAATCAGCTGGGTCGGCGGCGAACATGCCGTTGACACGGCCGGGCCTCCGGATCGGGTGGTCGACCTTGCCGGCGCGCTGGTGGTCCCCGGTTTCGTCGACGCACACGTGCACACCCTGGACGCCGGTCTCGCCCTGACCGGGCTGGATCTGTCGGGTACGCGCTCGCTCGGAGAATGCCTGACGGCGCTGCGCACATATGCCGCCGTACACCCCGGCGGGATCATCTGGGGGCACGGCTGGGAGGACACCCGCTGGCCCGAACATCGGCCACCGAGCCGGGAGGAGGTCGACGACGCCGTCGGCATCCGGCCGGCCTACCTGTCCCGGATCGACGTGCACTCCGCCCAGCTGTCCTCCGCACTGGCCGCCCTGATCGCCGACCGTCCGTCTGGGTGGTCGGACACGGCGCCGGTCACCCGGCAGGCGCACGCCGCCGTGCGAGCCGCCGCCCGCGGGCTGCTTACCTCCGACCAACGACGCCGGGCCCACCTGGCCTTCCTGGACGCCTGCGCCGCGCAGGGCATCGTCGAGGTGCACGAGTGCGCAGCCGGCGACGCCTCGGGCCAGGTAGACCTGCGGGCCCTGCTGGAGCTCGACGGACCGATCCCGGTCCGGGGCCACCTGGCCTGCGCGGTGACCGACCCCGACCAGGCCCTCGCCCTGCTGACCGAGACGGGAGCGCACGCCCTCGGCGGTGACCTGGTCATCGACGGGGCGATCGGTTCCCGGACCGCCTCGCTCGCCGCGCCATACATTGACTGCCCGGACAGCACCGGCGCCCGGTACCTGACCGACGAGCAGGTCGTCGATCACCTGGTCGCCTGCACGGTCGCCGGGGTGCAGGCCGGCTTCCACGCCATCGGCGACGACGCGGTCGCGGCCGTCGGCCGGGCGCTGCTGGTGGCGGCGGAGCGGCTGGGCGAGCACGCCACGGTCCGGCTGGCGGCCTGCGCGCACCGGATCGAGCACGCGGAGATGGCCGACGCCGAGGCGATCGCCGCGTTCGCCCGCACCGGCGCCGTGGCCAGCATGCAGCCCATGTTCGACGCCGCCTGGGGTGGATCCGACGGCCTGTACGTCCGCCGGCTGGGGTTCGACCGGGCTGCCCCGATGAACAACTTCGCCGCGCTGGCGTCCGCGGGCGTTGCGCTGGCCTTCGGATCCGACGCTCCGGTCACGCCGCTCGGTCCGTGGGCGGCGGTGCAGGCCGCGGTGCACCACCGCACCCTCGGCTCCGGGCTCTCCCCGCGGGCCGCGTTCACCGCGCACACCCGGGGCGGCCACCGCGCGGCCGGCCGAACGGACCGCGAGGTCGGCACGATCGCCATCGGGGCCCCCGCACACCTGGCGATCGTCGATGCGGGGGAACTGGTCCGACCGGCCGCCAACCCCGGCGTCGCCCGCTGGTCCACTGACCCGCGGTCCCGGGTGCCGCTGTTGCCCGACCTGACGCCGGGGGTCACCCTGCCGACCACGCTGGCAACCGTCGTGGGCGGTCGGATCGCCTACGACACCGGCCTTTTCGGCTGAGGCCAGGGAGCCTGCGGAACTTCCGGTCGCCCTGCGCGGCTCGACGTTCCGCAGGTTTGGTGGGGCACTCCGGCTGGAAGTTCGGCTGGGCCGGGCTTGGAGGTCGTCACCAGTGCCGGTCAGCCGCTGTCCGCCGCCACCTTCAACCTCAACCTATTCAGTGGGGGTGGCACGGTGCTGCTGGTCGCCGGTCGTCGGCTGGATGGGGGTCGCCGTGACCAGCTCGGACACCTCGCTCAACTCCCTTTTCGGCCTGCTGCAGACCACCGCCGCGACGCAGACCCGGATCAGCCCCTGCCTGCTGGCCGCCGCCAACACATCCGGCGGCGTCCTGGACAAGGTGATCTCGCCGCAGAACCTGGCGATCGCCGCCGCGGTCGTGGGTCTCGAAGGGCGAGAAAGCGCATTGTTCCGAAAGGTGGTGTGGTGGAGCCTGGGCCTGTCGTTCGGGATGTGCCTGCTGGTGTACCTGCAGTGCACGCCCGTGCTCAACTGGATGGTGGTGGGCTGATGTCGATCGCAACGAGACACCCGCGAGGCACGCACGGCGGCGATCACCGGCCGTCGACCCTCCTGCCGCCTGTCGACCAGGCGCTGCTGGACGCGCTGCAGCAGGCGCTGCCCCGACCCGGACAGCTCCGGAGCAGGGCGACGGACCGGCTCGCCCTCGGGCACGACGCCTCCCACTACTTCCTCACCCCGGCCGCGGTGGTCACCCCCCACGACGCCGCCGATGTCGGTCGACTGTTCCAGGTCTCGGCGGCTCAGGGAGTGCCGCTGACGTTCCGGTCCGGCGGCACCAGCCTGTCCGGCCAGGCCGGCACCGACGGCGTCCTGGCCGACACCCGCAAGCACTTCCGGGATGTCGAAATCCTCGACGACGGCGCCCGGGTCCGGGTCGGGCCCGGCACCACCGTTCGGCACGTGAACGCCCGACTGGCCCGGTTCGGCCGCAAGCTCGGACCGGACCCGGCCAGTGAGATCGCGTGCACCCTCGGCGGAGTCGTCAACAACAACTCCAGCGGCATGGCCTGCGGGACGGTGCAGAACACGTACCGGACGCTTGAGTCGCTGGTGCTCGTGCTGCCCAGTGGCACCGTCCTCGACACCGGCGCAGCCGATGCCGACGACAGGCTGCGAGCGACCGAGCCCGAGCTGTACGAGGGGCTGGCCCGGCTGCGGGACCGGGTCCGGGGCAACACCGAGTCGCTGCGGATCATCGCGGCCCAGTTCGCGATGAAGAACACCATGGGATACGGGCTGAACTCGCTGGTCGACCACAGCCGTCCGGTGGACATCCTGACCCACCTGATGATCGGCAGCGAGGGCACGCTGGCGTTCGTCGCGTCCGCCGTCTTCCGCACCGTGCCGCTGCTGCGGCACGCGATGACCGGGCTGCTGGTGTTCGAGGATCTCTCGGCGGCCACCGGGTCGCTGCCCGCCCTGGTATCCACCGGGCCGGCGACCATTGAGCTGCTGGACGCGACCTCGCTGCGGGTCGCGCAGTCCGATCCGGCCTGCGACGAGATCATCCGGCGGATCACCGTCGACCGGCATTCGGCCCTGCTCGTCGAATACCAGGCCGACTCGGTGGACGCGGTCACCGAGCTGAGCGCGGCCGCCGGTCCGGTGCTGCGCTCGATCCCGGTGGCCGGGCCGGCCGAGCTGACCGCCGACCCCCGCGCCCGGGCCCGGCTCTGGCACACCCGCAAGGGCCTGTACACGACCGTGAACGAGGCCCGGCCGTCCGGCACCACCGCTCTACTGGAGGACATCGTCGTCCCGGTCCCCAAACTGCTCGACACCTGCGAGCAGCTGATCGAGCTGTTCGCCAAGCACAACTACACCGACAGTGTGATCTTCGGGCACGCCAAGGACGGCAACATCCACTTCATGCTCACCGAGCGCCTCGGTGCCGGCGCGGACCTGCACCGGTTCGCCGAGTTCACCGAGGACATGGTCGAACTCGTGCTGGCCAACGGCGGCAACCTGAAGGCCGAGCACGGCACCGGCCGGATCATGGCGCCGTTCGTGCGTCGCCAGTACGGCGACGAACTGTACGAGGTGACGCGGGAGATCAAGCGGCTGTGCGACCCGGCCGGGCTGCTCAATCCGGGCGTGATCGTCACCGACGACGACCGGGCCCACCTGCGCGACCTGAAGGTCACCCCGACCGTGGAGAAGGAGGTGGACCGCTGCGTCGAGTGCGGATACTGCGAGCCGGTCTGCCCCAGCCGGGACCTGACCACCACCCCGCGGCAGCGGATCGTGCTGCGCCGGGAGATGCAGCGGGCGCGGGAGGCGGGCGACACGGCGCTACTGGACGAACTGGAGGCCGAGTACGAGTACGACGGCGTGCAGACCTGCGCCGTGGACGGCATGTGCCAGACCGCCTGCCCGGTCCTGATCAACACCGGGGACCTGGTCAAGCGCCTGCGCGCGGAAAGCGCCGGCAAGGGGCAGGCGAAGGGATGGTCCTTCGCGGCCGGACACTGGGCCGGCGCGACCCGGGCCGCGTCCGGGGCGCTCACCGCGGCCGCCATGGTGCCGACCGCCCTGCTTACCGGCCCGAACGAGCTGGGCCGCAAGGTGATCAGCACGGACGTGCTGCCGCTGTACTCGACCGAGCTGCCCGCCGGCGGCCGGCAGCGGGCGAAGGCGTCCCCGAATGCACATGAACCCGTGAGGGCCCGGGAGATCGTGTTCTTCAGCGCCTGCGTCGGCACGATGTTCGGGCCGAGCGAGGCCGGGCCGGGTGCCCGCGAGTCGTTCGAGCGGCTGTGCGAGCGGGCCGGTGTCTCGATCACCTACCCGAAGGATCTGCCGTCCCTGTGCTGCGGCACCCCCTGGCGGTCCAAGGGGATGCAGGACGGTTACCGGGTGATGGTCCGCAAGGTGCTGCCGCGACTGTGGGAGGCGTCCCGGCACGGCGAGTTGCCGGTCGTCTGCGACGCGTCGTCGTGCACCGAGGGCCTGCGGCAGATGCTGGAGAGCGAACTCGCCGAGGGCCACTTCCCGGGCCTGACCATCGTCGATGCGACCGCGTACGTGGCCGAGCACGTGCTGCCCCGGCTGAAGATCAGGCGCAGGGCAGCGGCGTTGGCCCTGCACCCGACCTGCTCGTCCACCCGGATGGGCATGAACGAGACCCTCCGTGCCTTGGCGGAAACTGCGGCGGGCTCCGTCAAGGTGCCGGACAGCTGGGGATGCTGCGGCTTCGCCGGCGACCGGGGGCTGCTGCACCCCGAGCTGACCGAGTCGGCGACGAGGGCGCAGGCGGCCGAGATCAGGGCGGGCGATTTCGACGCATACGCCTCCTGCAACCGCACCTGCGAGCTGGGTATGACCCGGGCCACCGGCCGGCAGTACCAGCACGTGCTGGAGCTGGTGGACTGGGCCAGTGCGCCCTGACCTGCGCAGGGATGCTGATCGCCAACACCCTGACCAGTCCGACCAGCGATACGGCGATGCTCACCCGCGGATCACAATCCGCGGGCATGTGGGCTCACCCGGATCGACGAATGTTGAACGTGCAATGGTTCAGGCCGAGATCGTGTGCCGGACCGTCGATGTAGTTCGTCCACGACTCGGTTCCGGGTTGGATCGGTTCGTTCTGGGCTCCGCGCACGAGGGCGGAATAGGCGTTCAGGTAGTCGGTGCGGACCCCGTGCGGAGGGTCCACCGCCCGCAGCTCGACGACGGTCTCGGCGAGGATGCCCCGCGCGGACTCCTCGTAGGCCGGCCAGTCCTGCTCGCGACTGGGGACCAGGTCCAGGTCGGTGCGGCCGGTTAACGGCTGCAGAGACATGCCGGCGGCGGCGAGTTCGGCGTTCAACCTGGCGTGCGCCGATGTGCAGATCGCGTCCGCGCGGGCGCGGTAGTCCTCTCGACTCGCGATCTCATGCGCGGCAAATTCCCGGGTCCGCCGCTCCCAGAGCGCGGTCGCCTCCGTCGTGCTGCGGCTGTGGGTGTGGCTGGCGTCGTCGTACATGACTGCCGCATCGTCCGGGTAGGTGGTGGACACCCAATGTTCGAACGGCTCCCACCGCTGGCTCGAGAACCCGGTGTCGATATTGAAGTTCCACTGCGCGTCCGTGATCTTCTCGTCCCGCACGCGGAACCGCCAGTTGTTGCCGCTGAACGGAGCAAACCCGACCTCCTCGGATCGGATGCCATGGAAGGTGAAGGGACACTCGATGATGGTGCCCGCGGCGTCGGAGCCGGTCTGCACGCACACATCAATCATTTCCCGCCAGGCCGTCGCCCGCTCCCACGCGAGCGACCACCGAAGCTCCTGCGGCGATCCGAACGGTTCGGTGACCAACGCGTCGTCGGCCAGGTAACTGAAGACGCGAGCCACCGCCGGATCCAGCTGCGGTCCGGATGCCGTCCGCGCGTCCTGCAACGCGCCGAGGAAATCTTCGGCGGTCCGCACCGCGGTCGTGTCGACCGAAGGCTGGGCTGGTTCGACGGGTCGGTCCGACGTGAGCCGGTGCGCGGCCGCGTACCACGCGGAGCCGGCGATCACGACGGCGACGATCGCGGCTGCCAGAACAGCGCCGGCGCGCCGGCGAGCTGTGGCTTCGCGCCGCAGATCCGTCAGCCGCGCGGCCGTATCCACCAAACCGGCCGATTCGTGCGCTCCGAGGGCCGCGCGAGAGGCGCGGATGTCAACGCTCATGGCGCGGCCTCCTCGTCGATCGGTTCGCCCAACCGCCGGGCCAAGGTGGACCTCGCACGCGCCAAGTGCGCCTTGACGGTTCCGTCGGCGCAGCCAAGCACGACGGCAATCTCGGCGACGGTGTACCCGCAGACGTACCGCAATGCCACGCACTGCATCTGGCGCCGGGGCAGGCGTCGGACCACGGCCCAGAACTCCGCGTCGTCGTCCTCGAATTCGGTGACCTCGGTCCGGTTGCTCCGCAGGCGCACGGCCGCCCGCGCCTCGACGACCCGGCGGCGCACGAACGAGGTCGAAATGTTGGCACAGACGCGCCGTACCCAACCGGCCGGGGCGTCCAACAGAGCAACGCCGTCCCATCGCCGGTACGCGGCCAGCATCGCTTCCTGCGCGATGTCCTCGGCGTGTGCCCGGGAGCCGGTCAGGGCGTGGGCGAGGGCCACCAGCGAGCAGTACTCCCGGGCGTAGAACGCGTCGAAGGATTCCGCGTCCGCCCCAGGAACCAGGGCGCCCTCCGCCATCGGCAGGCCAACTCCGCCGGCATCGTCCGCCCTCGTTCGGCTCGTCACATTACCTACTCGCCCGAGTGCCCCCACGGGTTTACATCGTCCGTCACATCATCGACGCAATTCCGCACGGAACCAGGTGCGAGCTCGGTGCGCCATGGCCGGCAGTATGTCCCGTATGGCCGGTGATGCGCGCCCGCCTGACCCGGGCGAGCGCACATCAAGATCATCCCAGTCTGCGGCCTGCGACACGCTCAGGAGTCTCGCGTCGTCGTGTGGTGCGACCGGATCTTCCGCGGCCAACAGGAACCGCAGACGCGCGCTACTACAGTGACGCCGTGACTCGGCCGACGGTGGAACGCGCGGGCACCGAGCCGCGCCCGCCGTCGGCCGGACGCCTGACCGTTCGGCTCACCCGCTGGCGCCGGTCCCTTTTCGGTCCGGGCGGCCTGCGGATCCTGGCCGCCGCCATCGGTGGGTACGCGCTGTACTCGGCGTTCGCCCCGTCCACCTTGTGGTGGCTGGCCATGGTCGGGTTCGCCCTGCTCGGCCTGTCCCTGGACGGGCGGAGCTGGCGGGCCGGCTGCGTGCTGGCCTTCGTCTTCGCGCTCACCTTCTACGTTCCGCTGCTCTCCTTCACCAACATCTACGTCGGCGACTTTCCGTGGTACGCGCTGTCGGTCGCGGAGGCGGTGTTCACCGCCCCGGTCGGCGCGCTGATCGCCGCCGCCTCCCGGCGGCTGCCGCTGTGGCCCGCCTGGGCGGCGGCCGCGTGGATCACCGGCGAGGCACTGCGCGGCCGGTTCCCGTTCGGCGGCTTCCCCTGG
>JBIOVW010000573.1:0-3327 GCA_044867945.1 Nakamurella sp.
CACCGCGCCGGGCAGCTTCCAGAGTGAACTCGGCTGCCCGGCCGACTGGAGTCCGGACTGCATGCGGTCTTGGCTGCAAGATCCGGACGGCGACGACATCTACACCTTCACCACGAGCGAGCTCGCCCCGGGCAACTACGAGACGAAGGTCGCACACGGGCTGTCCTGGGACGAGAGCTACGGTCAGGGCGGTTTGCCCGGCGATCAGGGCGCGAATATCCCGTTCTCCGTCGGTTCGGGAGAGGCCGTGACCTTCATCTACGACCTGGCCACCCACGAGCTGACCATCACCACCGGCCCGGCGCCGCAGGAGGGCGTGGTGCCCGACCTCGGCACAGCGCGGTCCCACTGGTTGCAGCGCGGCCTGGTGGCCTGGAACCTGCCGGCCGGCGCGGAGAACTATTCCTACCGGCTGTACTGGGCGCCGGAAGGTGGGCTGAGCATCGATGCAGAGGCGCTGGTCGGTGGGCCGTCGATCCCGCTCACCTTCGATCCGGGCGGGCTGCCGGCGAAGGCTCGCGAGCAGTGGCCGCACCTGGCCGGGTACGACGCGTTGCGGCTGACCGACAAGGACGCTCGCGACAAGAGGCTGCTCGCCCAGATCCTCAAGGGCCAGGTCGCGGTCGCCGCGTTCGACGACGCCGGTGCGCTGGTGAACGCGACCGGGATGCAGATCCCCGGCGTCCTCGACGACCTGTACTCCGGCGCCCGGCAACGCACCCTGGGCGTCACGTTCGGCCGCGGCGGGCCGACGTTCGCGGTCTGGGCGCCGACGGCGCAACGCGTCAGTCTGCGCGTCGACCCCGCGGGCTCGGCTCCCGAGACCACCGTGAGGATGAAGCGGGACGCCGACGGCGTGTGGACCCGCTCGGGCGGCTCGGACTGGGTCGGCGCCTCGTACAAGTACGTCGTGCAGGTGTATGCGCCGTCGACCGGGAAGGTCGAGACCAACGTGGTCACCGACCCGTACAGCGTCGCGCTGACCACCAACTCGCAGTGGTCGATCGCGGCCGACCTGTCCGCGCGGTCGCTGGCGCCGGACGGTTGGTCTCGGCTGCGCAAGCCCAGGCTCTCCCAGCCGGAGGACTCGTCGATCTACGAGCTACACGTCCGCGACTTCTCCATCGGCGACACCACCGTCCCGGACGCCGAGCGCGGTACCTATCTCGCTTTCACGCACACGGATTCGTCCGGAATGAAGCACCTGTCGGAACTGGCGAATGCGGGCCTGAACACCGTGCACCTGCTGCCGGCATTCGACATCGCGACGATCCCGGAGAACCGCGCCGATCAGCAGACCCCGGCCTGCGACCTGCCGTCCTACCCGCCGGACGGCAGCGAGCAGCAGGCGTGTGTGATGGCCGTTGCCGATCGGGACGGCTTCAACTGGGGCTACGACCCGCTGCACTACACCGCGCCCGAGGGCTCGTACTCCACGAATCCGGAGGGCACGCAACGCACTTTGGAGTTCCGGCAGATGGTCGCCGGGCTCAATGGCATCGGCCTGCGCGTCGTGATGGACGTCGTGTACAACCACACCGCGGCGTCCGGCCAGGATCCGAAGTCTGTGCTGGATCAGGTGGTTCCCGGCTACTACCAGCGGCTCAACGCGACCGGCGGGGTGGAGAACTCCACCTGCTGCTCGAACACCGCATCCGAGCACGCGATGATGGAAAAGCTGATGATCGACTCGCTGGTCACCTGGGCCAGGCAGTACAAGGTCGACGGCTTCCGGTTCGACCTGATGGGTCACCACAGCAAGCAGAATCTGCTGAACGTCCGCAAGGCGCTGGACAAGCTGACCCTGCGCAAGGACGGGGTCGACGGGAAGAAGATCTTCCTGTACGGCGAGGGCTGGAACTTCGGCGAGGTCGCGGACAACGCCCGGTTCGTGCAGGCCACCCAGGCGAACATGGCCGGCACCGGCATCGCCACGTTCTCCGATCGGCTGCGGGACGCGGTCCGCGGCGGTGGGCCGTTCGACGACGATCCGCGGATCCAGGGCTTCGGCACCGGGCTGGTCACCGCACCTAACACGTCACCGGCCAACGGGACTCCGGCGGAACAACAGGCCCGCGCCCTGCACTACATGGACCTCATCAAGGTCGGGCTCACCGGCAACCTGGCCGAGTTCCGTTTCGTCGACGCGGCTGGAAACGAGGTGACCGGGGCGGACGTCGACTACAACGGCTCGCCCGCCGGTTACACCGCCGACCCGTCCGAGGTGATCACCTACGTCGACGCGCACGACAACGAGACCCTCTTCGACGCAGCGGCTCTCAAGCTGGCCACGAACACGACGGATCCGGACCGGGTGCGGTGGAACACCATCGCTCTGGCCACCACCGCCCTGTCCCAGGGGCCGGTGCTCGGGCACGCCGGCAACGACCTGCTGCGCTCCAAGTCGTTGGACCGCAACTCCTACAACTCCGGCGACTGGTTCAACCGCATCGACTGGACCGGGCAGCAGACCACCCTGGGCTCCGGCCTGCCACCGGCGGCCGACAACTCCGCCAAGTGGCCGTTCATGCAGCCGGTGCTCGCCGATTCCGACTACAGACCCACCCCGGAGGCCATGGCCGCGGCCACCGCGTCTGCGCAGGAACTCCTCGCGCTGCGCTTCTCCTCGCCGCTGCTGCGGCTGGGCGACGCGAAGCTGATCCAGCAGAAGGTCTCGTTCGGCCCGGGCGGACCGGAGCAGGTGCCGGGCCTGATCGTCATGCAGATCGACGACACCGTCGGCAAGGACGTGGACCGCAAGCTGCGCAAGATCCTGGTGGTGTTCAACGCGACTCCGCGGCCGCAGCCGGTACCGGGGGCCGGCGGTCTGACCCTGAGCCCGATCCAGGCGGACGGGTCCGACCCGGTGGTCAAGGGCGTCACGATCGACGCCAATGGCACCGCGAAGGTGCCAGCGCTGACGGTGGCGGTGCTCCAGGGCCGACCCTGATTGGCGTCGCACGCTGATCAAGCCCCGTGAGAAAGCGCCGAATTCGGCGCGAAACCGCGGGTTTGAGCAGCGAACCCGGCGGGGCCCGGCCTGGGCCCGGCCGGCGCCCTGATCAATCGAACTTCACGGGTCGAAATGTCCGATAGCTCCCGCCTTCATCGGGACGCCTTGGCGTCAGGCGTCAACTCGGCGACCGTGCCCGATTTGCCCGGATCAGCGCCGCATTGATCAGCCCGACTGCCACCCGGCACCCCCACACACTCGATGGGACGGCATCGCCGGGTTCACTCCCGAGAGGACGGACCCGCCGACGGCCGGCGCGCTGATCAGGCGAAACCAAGGGTGCCCGTTACGTCCTATATGCGCGGTCCAGCAGA
>JBIOVW010000574.1:0-10293 GCA_044867945.1 Nakamurella sp.
GCCAGCGCCCGGGGCCGGGCGGCGAACGCACGGTCGGTCAGCACGCCGTCGCGCACGCCGAGCGATCCGGGTGCCGGATCGCCGGCGACGATCGGGATCCGGCGCGCCGAACGAGCACCGTCCAGCAACGCGGCCGCCCCCGGATCGTCGGTCACGGCCAGTGCCACCTCCCCGCCGAGCGCGCGAGCCTTGTCCCGCCCGTACTCCCGCATCGATCCGTGCCAGTCCAGGTGGTCCTCGGCCAGGTTCAGCACCACCCCCGCGGCCGGCCGCAGGCCGGGCGACCAGTGCAACTGGAAGCTGGACAATTCAACCGCGATGACGTCCTGCCGGCCCGGAATTGCACCGACCGAACCGGAACCGGTGGGCGGCAGTTCGTCGGGTCCGCCGGCCAGCACCGCTTCCAGCACCGGCCAGCCGATGTTGCCGCAGGCCCGCACGTCGAGTCCGCCGGCCCGCAGGATCGACTCGAGCATCCCCGCGGCGGTGGTCTTGCCGTTGGTGCCGGTGACCACCAGCCAGGGCCGGGGCGACCCCGTCGCGCGGTCGATCCGCCAGGCCAGTTCGACCTCGCCGATCACCGGGATGCCGGCGGACGTGACGACAAGGTCGGTACCGGCCGGCGGCGTGCTCAGGTCACCGGCGAAGGTCACGTCACCTGCGATGATGCCCAGCTCGGGCGGGGCCGCGCGGTTGGCGGTGACCACCACACGGGCGCCGCGGGCGGCCAGGTACCGCACCACCGGCAACCCGGTCACGCCGGCGCCGGCCGCCAGCACCAGGTCACCGGGCCCCGGCAATCCCGTCGTCTCGTCGGGCACGCTCACCCGCCGGTCAGCGAGAGCCACTCGGCGTAGAACAGGCCGAGTCCCAGTGCCGCCGAGATCGCGGCGAGCAGCCAGAACCGGATCATCACCGTCGTCTCGGTCCATCCGGACAGCTCGAAGTGATGATGGAACGGCGCCATCTTGAACACCCGGACGTGCCGGGTCCGGAACACGGCGATCTGGATGACGACGGACAGCATCTCGACCACGAACAGCCCGGCGATCACCACCAGCAGCAGTTCGGTCTTGGTCAGGATGGACAGACCGGCGATCAGCCCACCCAGGGCGAGCGACCCGGTGTCGCCCATCATGATCCGGGCCGGGTGCGCGTTCCACCAGAGGAAGCCGATGCAGCCGGCCAACGCGGCGGAGGCGACCACCGCCAGGTCCAGCGGGTCGCGGACCTCATAGCAGCCGGCCTGCGCCGCCGTCGAGAGCGGCATCCAGCACGCATTGCGGAACTGGAAGAAGCCGATGGCCACGTAGGTGCCCAGCACCATGACCGACGACCCGGCGGCCAGCCCGTCCAGGCCGTCGGTGAAGTTGACCGCGTTCGACCAGGCGGACACCAGCAGCCAGCACAGGATGACGAAGCCGATCGCACCGATCGAGAAGAACGTCAGGTCGCGCACGTAGGACACCGAGGTGGAGGCGGGCGTCAAGCCGTCCGCGCCCGGGAAGAACAGGGCGCCGATGCCGAAGGTGATGGCGACGAAGGTCTGTCCCAGGAACTTCATCCGCTTGTTCAACCCGAGGTTGCGCTGCTTGCGGAGCTTGATGAAGTCGTCAAGGAAGCCGACCAGGCCCATGCCGGTGGTCAGGTAGAGCAGCAGAAGGCCGGACGCGGTGAACCCGTCGCCGCCGCCGGTGATCCAGTCCACGATCTTGGCGGCAAGGTAGCCGCACCACATG
The DNA here is from genome assembly GCA_044867945.1 of Nakamurella sp. Taxonomy (GTDB): domain Bacteria; phylum Actinomycetota; class Actinomycetes; order Mycobacteriales; family Nakamurellaceae; genus Nakamurella. The sequence goes on from JBIOVW010000574.1 coordinate 1,740, forward strand.
GCGATGAGGATCGCGGTGCCGCCCATGGTGGGGGTGCCGCGCTTCTTCTTGTGGTGCTGCGGGCCGTCCTCGCGGATCTCCTGGCCGAAGCCCTGCCGGGAGAACACCTTGATCAGGTATGGGGTGAACAGGATGGAGACGGCGAGCGCCACGATGGCGGCGACGAGAATGGCCTTCACGCAGGCTCGTCCTTCATGGCCGTGGCCTGCACCCCGACGGCATCGATCAGCCGAAGGGCGACCCGTTCGAGCCCGGCCGATCGGGAGGCCTTGACCAGCACCACGTCACCGGCCTCGAGCTCGGCGAGAAGGACCGCCACTGCCCGATCGATGTCGGGAACCAGCTCGGACTCGCCGCCCCACGACCCCTCCAGGTGCGCACCCAGGTGCAGGGCGCGGGGCGCGGTGCGGCCACCGACCGCGCTGCCGGTCGCCGCCCCCGGTCCGGCGACGACGAGCAGCCGGTCGATGCCGAGGCGCACCACCAGCCGGCCGATCTCGTCGTGGGCGGCGACCGACTCGTCGCCGAGTTCGGCCATCTCCCCCAGCACCGCCCAGGTCCGCCGGCCCCGGCCGATCGTCGACAGGGAGTGCAGGGCCGCCTTCATCGAGTGCGGGTTGGCGTTGTAGGCGTCGTTGATCAGCGTGGCGCCGTTGGCCAGTTCGGTCAGTTCCATCCGCCACCGGGACGCCGGCCCGGCTGCTGACAGGGCATCAGCCAGGGCATTGACATGCATGCCGACCGCGCGGCCCACCGCCGCCGCGGTCAGTGCGTTGCCGATCTGATGGGCGCCGACCACGCGCAGCGCGACGGGCGCGGATCCTTCAGGGGTGACCAGGGTGAAGCGGGCACGGTCCGCGTCGTCCTGGCCGATCTGCTCGGCCCGAACGTCCGCACCGGGTGTGGTGCCGACCAGCACCACCTCGGCGTCGGTCAGCTCGGCCATGCCGGCGACCAGCGGGTCGTCGGCGTTGAGAATGGCGACCCCACCGATCCCCCTGATGTCCGAGGCCGGCGGCAGCGCCTGCACCAGCTCGGACTTGGCCTTGGCGATCGCCTCGACCGAGCCGAACTCGCCGATGTGCGCGGAACCGACGTTGATCACTGCACCGATCCGCAGCGGCGCCACCCTGGCCAGCGCCGCGATGTGCCCCACCCCGCGGGCGGACAGCTCCAGGACCAGATAGCGGGTCGACTCGTCGGCCCGCAGCGCCGTGTAGGGGTGGCCGAGCTCGTTGTTGAACGACTCGGGCGGCGCGATCACCTCATCGGGTTCGGTCACCGCGGCGCGCAGCACGGCGGCGATCAGGTCCTTGGTGGAGGTCTTGCCCGATGATCCGGTCACCCCTATCACCTGCAGCCCATGGTCGCGGACCAGCTCCGTGACCGAGACCCGGGCCAGCGCGGCGAGCGCGTCCAGCACGCCGGCGTTGTCCGGCCGGTCGTCCACCCGCAGCAGCGGAAGGTCGACGCCGGTGGGCACGCGGATCGGGCCTGAGCCCAGCACCGCCACCGCGCCGGCCTCCGCCGCGGCACCGGCGAAGTCGTGCCCGTCCACCCGGTCGCCACGCAGGGCGACGAACAGCGCGCCAGGGCGGATCCGGCGGGTGTCGAACTCCACCGACCGCACGACGACCTGCTCCGACCCGGCGGGGGCGTACGCGCCGATCGCGTCCGCGATCCGGCCCAGCCTCATCGCGATCATGCCGCCGCCCTCCGCGGTACGCCTCGCAGGCTCGGCCGTCCCGCGCGGCGCCGGCACCTGTGCCGATGATTCGCTCGGCGAGCCTCACTCATTGACGGGTCCGATCGGCCGACGGTGTTCGGTCAACAGGCGCATCGGTCACCCGGTGCAGGCTAGTCGGCCCGCCCGAGGCCGGTTGACCGGAGCGCGCCGCGGCGGCGAGGTCGAGCAGGGCCGCCCGGAGCTCGTCCCGGTCGGAGAACGGATGCACCACGCCGGCCATCTCCTGCCCCTGCTCGTGACCCTTGCCGGCGATGACCACCGCGTCCCCGGTGCCGGCGTCCCGCACGGCGCGGCGGATTGCGGCCCGTCGATCCCCGATCTCCTCGACGAGCGCACCTCGCCCGGCCGCCACCGGGCGGGCACCGGCCAACACCTGCGCGCGGATCTCGGCGGGTGATTCGGACCGCGGATTGTCGTCGGTGACGATCAGCACGTCGGCCCGGGCGGCCGACTCCGCGCCCATCAGCGGCCGCTTGGCGGTGTCCCGGTCCCCGCCGGCACCCAGTACCACGATCAGCCGACCGGCCAGGCCGTCGGCGATCGCATCCAGAACGGCGGCCAGCGCGCCCGGCTTGTGGGCGTAGTCGACGACGGCGAGGAAGTCCAGCCCGGCATCCACCCTTTCCATGCGGCCTGGCACGACAACCGCACCCATCACATCGGCCGCCTGCTGCACGTCCCTGCCGAGCGCGTCCACGCAGGCCAGGGCCACGGCCGCGTTCCCTACGTTGAAGGCGCCGGGGATGGCCAGGTCGACGGTGACCGTCCGGCCCGCCGGTCCGGCCAGCAGGACGTGCTGGACGCCGTTCGCGGCGAGGTCGACCGAGGCGACCGACCAGTCCGCCGCTCCGGCCCGCGCGCTCACGGTCAGCGCCGCCGGGTGCTCGGCGGCCAGCCGCGCGCCGTACTCGGTGTCGACATCGATCACATGCCGCCGGGCCCGACCGTCGAACAGCATGCTCTTGGCCCGGAAGTACTCCTCCATGTCGTGATGGAAGTCCAGGTGGTCCTGGGACAGATTGGTGAACGCGCCGACGGCGAACCCGGTCCCGCTCACCCGTCCCATGGCCAGCGCGTGCGAGGACACCTCCATCGCCACCGCCCGCACCCCCCGCTCCACCATGACCGCGAGCAGCGCCTGCAGGTCGGGCGCCTCCGGGGTGGTCAGCGCGCTGGGGGTCACGACGCCGTCGATCCGGGTCTGCACGGTGCCGATGACGCCGCTGCGGGAGCCGTCCGCGGCCAGCGCCGCCTCGAGCAGGTAGCAGGTGGTGGTCTTGCCCGACGTGCCGGTCACCCCGACGACCTCGAGCCGGCGGCTGGGGTCGCCGTAGATGAGACGGGCGACCGCGCCCAGGTGCTCGCGAGGTCGGTCGACCACCAGCAGGGTCGATCCGGCGGCGCCCACCAGGTCGGCGCCGGCCCCGTCGGTCAGGACGGCCCGCGCACCGTTGGCCAGGGCCCGGTCGGCGTACTGGGCGCCGTGCGCCCGACTGCCCGGCAGGGCTGCGAACAGGTCACCCGGCCGAGCGTCCTGGGCGCGCAGGGTGACCCCGGTGAGGCGGCCGGTAGCCGGCGCCGGGCCGATCGTCCGGGCACCGATGAGCGCGGCGATCTGGTCGACGGTGGCGCCGACCGGCTCCCGTGGTCGGGGCGGGGAAGTCGCGGCGGAGGGGCCCACGGGCGGCAAGGTTACCGTCACCGCCCCGTCCGGCCGCTGCCCGCGCGGGACGGACGGCCCGGATCAGTTGTCCACATACAGGTCGAAGACCGGCGCCTCCGTGGCGGACGGCGGGACGTCGGCGCTGCGCATCGCGTAGGCGGCGATGTCGTGGAACAGCGGCGCGCAGCTGGTGGTCCCGGCCGGCGAGTCGCCCCGCGGGTTGTCCAGCATGATCGCGACGACGTACTTGGGGTTGTCGGCGGGCACGATGCCGGCGAACGTCGAGGTGATGGCGGTCCTGGAGTAGTCGCCGGTGGCCTCGTCCACCTGCTGCGCGGTCCCGGTCTTGCCGGCAACCTGGTAGCCGGTGATCGCCGCCTGCGGGGCGGTGCCGCGGTGGTATGCGTCGCCGCCCTGGATCGGACCGTGCAGCATCTGGGTGAGCGTCTTGGACGTCTCGGGGCTCATCGCCAGGGTCTGCGCGCCGAGCGGCGCCGGGGTGGTCACCCCGTTGACGGTGGTGGATGCGACGAGGGTCGGCGCGATCCGCACCCCGTTGTTGCCGATCGCCTGATACATGCCGGCCAGCTGCAGCAGCGACTCGGACACACCCTGCCCGATCGGCAGGTTGCCGTAGGTGCTGGACGACCAGGTGGACTGGGCGGGCAACCGACCCGAGGTCTCGGCCGGCAACTGGATGCCGGTCTTGACGCCCTGTCCCAGCTTCTTGGCCATGTCCATGAACGCGTCCGGCCCGACCTGCTGGGCGATCATCAGCGTGCCGACGTTGGAGGACTTGCCCAGGATGCCGGTCGCCGTCATGTTCTGCGGTCCGTGCGCCCACGCATCGTGGATGGTGGCGTCCCCGACGTCGATCTGGCCGTTCACGTTGAACACGGTGGTCGGGGTGATCAAACCTTTCTCCAGGGCGGCGGCCATGGTCACCACCTTGTTCACCGAGCCCGGTTCCATGGCGTCGGTGACGGCCCGGTTGCCGGTCTCCCGCGGCGACTTGCCTGGCGTGTAGCAGGCCATCGCCGGCACCTGCGCGTCCGCGACCTGCATGATCAGCACGCAGCCGAACTTGGCCGCCGACTTGTCCACCCACGCCGACAGCATCTGCATCGTCGTGTACTGCAGGTCGGCGTCGATGGTCAACGCGACGTCCATGCCGTCGACCGCCGGCGTCTCCTCGCGCGCGCTGCCCGGGATGATCAGGTGCCGGGCGTCGACGTCGACGACCCGTTCGCCGTCCTTGCCGGCCAGCTTGGTGTCGAACTTGGACTCGAAACCCGAGAGCCCGTTGCCGTCGTAGTCGGTGCTGCCGACCACCGCAGAGGACGTCGAGTTGTCGGGATACTCCCGCACATCCTGGCGTTCGGTGACCACCGCGTCCTGGTGGTCGTCGTCGAACAGCGGGCCGATCCTCGCCATGATCGCGTCCGCCTGGGCCGGCATCAGGTCGCGCGCCAGGTACACGTAGGTCTTGCCGGACCTCAGTTTGGCCATGATCTCGTCGGCGGTCAGACCGTTGCCGACATTGGCGACCAGGATCTCCGCGACCTTGCGGCGCTGGTTGTCGTCGGTGAACAGCGCTGGGCGGGCGGCGACCGCCCGGCCCTCGACCGTGAGCGCTAGTTCGACACCGTTGCGGTCGGTGATCGTGCCGCGCTGCGCGGTCAGCGAGATCGTCCTGGTGCGCTGCGCCTCGCTCTTGGCCGCATAGCCGCCCAGGTCGATCACCTGAACGGTGACCAGCTTGAGGGTGGCCGCGGCCAGCACGACCAGCATGGCGGCCAGCGCGATCCGGCTGCGCTGCCGCGGGTTGCCGACGGCGGTGCGGGGCCGCCGGGTACGCCGGCCGCGGACCGACCTCGGCTTGCGCGGTGGCTGCGGCCGCGGTGCCCCGGCGTTCGGGTCGCGGCGGCCGTCGGCCGGGGCGGCCGGCCGGGCGCCGCGGGGCGGTCGCGGGCTGCGCCGGGCCGCGGATGCGGAGGCCGGTCGGGATCCGGGGGTGGCCGGTGCGCGTCCACCCGACCGTCGACGGTCGGTGGGTTGCGTCCGTCGGTCCTGCTGATCGGTCACCGGCCCGCCCCGTGCCGGCTGGTCCGGGCCGGGGGTGGGCACGCCGGAGCCGGGCGCCGATAGATCATGGGCGAAGGCTGACGCATGCGGTGGCTCCGGTAGCCCTCGACACGCCGTCCGACTCGGATGTTCGGCCGGCCTTCCTCACTCGCCGGCGCCCTGGGGTTCTCCCACAGGGGCGGTCGTCGCGGCCTGCGGGGCGGGATCGGGCGCCGGCGCGGCGGCCGGGCTCGCGGCGATGCTGGGAGCGGGCGCGGGGGCGGCGACCGCGGACGGCTCGCCGACCACGGTCCCGGCGCCGGAGCCGTCGACGATCAGCATGGCCGAGTCGCCGGCCTGCACCATGCCCAGTGCCTTCGCCTGCTCGGCGATCCGCGGGGTGGCGTCGAGCATGGCGACGTCGTGCCGCAGCTGCTCGATGGTCAGGCGCAGGTCGGTGGTCCTGCTCTTTGCGGTCGAGGTGCGCATGCCCGCCTCGTCGGTGAGGGTGTTCAGCCAGAGCACGGCGGTGACCCCGAGGCCCAACAGGGCGATCAGTGCGACCACGAACGGCGCGCGATTGAACGCGGTGGTCGGGATCTTGCGACCGGGCCGGATCAGCCTGTCGTCCGACATCTTCCGGCGGCGCCGGATCCGCCGCTCGTAGGCGCGGCGCGACGACGCGGTGGTCGCCGACGACGCGGTGGTCGCCGACGACGAGCGGCGAGATTCGTCGGCCTTTCCCGCAACGGTGTGCTCCGCAGCCGGGTCGGCGACCCGGTTCCTGGTCTGCGTGCTGCTCACGACGCCGCCCCCGCGGGTTGCCTCGCAGGCTCGGCCACCCGTAATGGCGCCGTCGCCCGTGCCGATGGTTCGCTCGCACGCTCGCTCACGACGCCGCCTCCCTGATGCGCTCGGCCGCCCGCAGCCGCGCGGACGCGGCCCGGGGATTCGCCTGGATCTCCTCGTCGGTCGGGGCCTGGGAACCCCTGATCAGCCAGCGGAACTCCGGCTCGTGGCCCGGTAGCTCGGTGGGCAGGTCGACCGGGGTCCGGGACACGGTGAGCGGCGCGATGGCCCGCTTGACGATCCGGTCCTCCAGCGTCTGGTAGGACATCACCACGATCCGACCGGCGACCGACAGGTGGTGCAGCGCGGACGGAATCGCTCGTTGCAGGGCGCCGAGCTCGTCGTTGACCTCGATCCGCAAGGCCTGGAAGGTGCGCTTGGCCGGGTTCCCGCCGGTGCGCCGGGCGGCGGCAGGGATGCTCGCCCTGACCAGCTCGACGAGCCGGGCGCTGGTGGTGAACGGCCGCTTCGCCCGTTCGGTGACCACCGCGCGGGCGATCCGCTGGGCGAACCGTTCCTCGCCGTACTCCCGCAGGATCCGGGTGATTTCCGCGCCCGGGTAGGTGTTGATGACCTCGGCCGCGGTGATCCCGCCGGTCGGGTCCATCCGCATGTCCAACGGCGCGTCCTTCGCGTATGCGAAGCCGCGATCCGCCTCGTCCAGCTGCACGGAGGAAACCCCGAGGTCGAACAGCACCGCCTGGACCCTGCCGGAACGGACGGTGGTGGAGATGACCTCACCGATCCGGTCGTACACCGCGTGTACCAGCTCGACGCGCTCGGACAGCCCGGCCTCGGCGATCCGCTCGTCCGCGATGGCCAACGCCTGCGGGTCACGGTCGATGCCGACCACCCTCAGCGCGGGATGTGTCCGCAGCAGGGCCAGCGTGTGTCCGGCCATGCCGAGGGTGGCGTCGACCAGCACCACGTCGGTGGCGCCGTCGGAGGTGGCCGCCTCGATGGCCGGGGCCAGCAGCTCGTCGACCCGGTTGACCAGCACCGGGATGTGCCGCCCTGGGTGAGGGTCTTCGGGCCGGTCGCCGGCCGCCGCGTTTTCCCGCATCGACGCTTCCCTTCTGGCCGACGTCTCGCCGGTCGGGCGGCGGTGAATGGTTGGGCGGTTGGCGGGTGGGCGGGCGGGCTGGTTGGGCGGCGGGATCAGCACCTTTCCGGGCGGTTCGAGTCCTGATTCCTGGTCCCCATCCGCATGGGTCCTGGCACGGGGGAAGTCGTGTCAGGGCCGGGCGGTCCTGGCACGGGGGAAGTCGTGTCAGGGCCGAAGCGGATGTGGGCCGGGCGCCAGGCCGATTCGCGTCGGGGCGTCCGTCGCGTTTGGGTCTATGCGTCCAGCAGTCCCCTGTCCGGTGCCGCGTAGGCCGCCTCCTGGCGTGCCTCGTAGGCCGCCCACTCGTCGGCGTCCCACAGCTCCATGCGCAGGCCGATGCCGGTGATGACCAGGTCCTTGGTCAGCCGCGCGTACTCGCGCATTCGAGGGGTGACGGTGATCCGGCCCTGGGCGTCCGGGCGCTGCTCATCGGTGTTGGCGAGCATGTAGCGCTGGTAGCCGCGGGCCCGCTCGTCGGTGATCGGGGCATTGATCGCCGCTTCGGCGAACTCCTCGAACCCCTCCGGGGTGAACAGATAGATGCAGTGATCCTGCCCCCGCACCAGCATCACCCCGTTCTTGAACGACTCGCGGTACTTCGCCGGCAGGGTGACCCGTCCCTTGTCGTCCATCCGCGGCGTGGAGGTGCCGTAGAAGCCCTTGGGCATCTGACGACCACCTCCTCGCGACGGCGGGGTCCCGCGCCGGTCCCGGGGCCCGTTTTCCTTCGTCTCAGGCTCGATCCCCCAGGCTCCTCCACTCTAACCCACTTTCTGCCACCTTAGGCCCCACGTCCCCCTTCCGGGGCGAGTGTCGTGGGAAAACCGCACGTCATCGCGGTGGGTGACGGTGGGGGACGGCTGCATAGGGCCACCCTTCCGCCGGCTGGGTGCGACGGCCGGGGCATCCTCGAGCGAGCGCCCTACCGATCCCTCCGCGCGGACTATCGCCGCGCGCGAATCGAAACCGCAGTTCACGGCCCTGTCACGGCGGATCACGGAGCGGTCCTCCGCACCGAGGTATCCCGACCGGCCGCGCGATGGGCCGGCAGTGGGGCGATGTGGGGCCGGGTGTCGCGGTGATTCAGCTCGGCGTTGGTCCCGGATCCCTGATCGTGTGAGTTCGG
>JBIOVW010000575.1:0-7283 GCA_044867945.1 Nakamurella sp.
GTTCGGCAAGCCGGAGGCTGAGATCACCGCGCTCTTCGACGTTTCCGATCTGACCGAGGTGAAGCGTGCATCGATGCGGGCACACGCCAGCCAGATCGCCGAACATTCGTTCTTCCTGACCATGCCCGAGGAGTCGTTCCGGTACGCGTTCGGTATCGAGTTCGCGATCCGTGACGGGCAGGGGCCGGGGATCACCGAGACGGACCCGATGGCGGGGCTCCCGGTGCGACGAGGCTGAACCATGCCCACACATCTTGCGCCCAGGTGCATCTCGTGGGCGTCGATCCTCGACAAGAACGCGATGGAACAGGCGATCCGCACCAGCACGATGCCGTTCGTCTTCCCGCACCTGGCGCTGATGCCGGACGCCCACCTGGGCAAGGGCGCCACCGTCGGCACGGTCATCCCGACGCTCGGCGCGATCATCCCGGCCGCCGTCGGGGTGGACATCGGCTGCGGCATGATCGCCGTCAGGACCCCGTTCGTCGTTGACGAGGTGCGGGCGGCCGCGCCCCTGGTCGGGCTGCGGATCCGGATCGAGCGGCTGGTCCCGCTGTCCGCCGGCCACCACAACAGGACCCTGGACGTCGGCCCGCACACCCGCAGCTACCTGGACGAGCTGACCACGCTGGCCACCTTCGACCCGGGACGGTACGCGAAGAGCTGGACGCACCAGTTGGGATCGCTCGGCTCCGGCAACCACTTCATCGAGGTGAACGCCGATGAGACCGGGGCGGTGTGGCTCTTCCTGCATTCCGGCTCCCGGGGCGTAGGCAACCGGATCGCGCAACACCACATCACGGTGGCGCAGCGGTACGCCCAGCGGAACAGGATCCGGCTGCCGGACCGGGATCTCGCCTACCTGGAGGAGGGCACCACCGAGTTCGATCGGTACATCGAGGAACTGACGTGGGCGCAGCAGTTCGCGTTGTTGAACCGTCGGGAGATGATGGACCGGGTCGAGCTGGCGTTCGCCGAACACATGGATGCCGGATTCGGGCCGGTGCAGACGATCCAGTGCCATCACAACTACACCGCCCGCGAAACCCACGGGGGCAAGCAGGTGTGGGTGTCCCGGAAGGGTGCAATCGATGCGCACGAGGGCGTGGACGGGCTCATCCCGGGCTCGATGGGCACGGCGTCATACGTGGTGCGAGGCAAGGGCAACGCGCTTGCGCTGCACTCGTGCCCCCACGGCGCAGGGCGCGAGCACTCGCGGACCGCGGCGCGGAAGCTGTTCACCCGGCATCAGCTGCGGCAGCGGATGACCGGCATCGAGTACCGGGACACCGACGCATTCATCGACGAGATCCCAGACGCCTATAAGCCGATCGACGTGGTCATGCGGGACGCGGCCGACCTGGTCGAGACCCGGCACACCCTGCGCCAGCTGGTCAACGTCAAGGGCGACTGAGCCCGGACGACCCGCCGGTCATCCCACCCTCCGCCCGACGCACGTCACGAGGATCGGTGAAGTCGACGGAACCCCCACGAGTTGTCCACAACCGGCAGGTCACAGCCTATGACGCAGACCACGGCGCCGGTTTCGGAATAGATCCCGCCGCCGAGCCGGTTGGCCCCTGATGACCGGCCGGACATCCGGCCCCCGGGGTTTCAACGTCGCGCCTCGGAGACGACGGACCGACCGGCAGGCACCCGGTCGGACACCCAGCAGAGAGGCCCGACCGATGACGTCGCTGTTCGACCCGATCACCCTGCAGGACCTGACGCTGAACAACCGCATCTGGCTGTCACCGATGTGTCAGTACAGCGTGGAGAAGCAGGACGGGGTGCCGACCGACTGGCACCTCGTGCACCTGGGCTCGCGTGCCGCACTGGGCTACGGGCTGATCCTGACCGAGGCCACCGCGGTCACCCCGGACGGGCGGATCAGCCCGCAGGACACCGGCATCTGGAACGACGAGCAGGTCTGGGGGTGGCGCCGGATCGTCGACTTCGTGCACGGGCAGGGCACACCGATCGGGATCCAGCTGGCCCACGCCGGTCGCAAGGCCTCCACCTACGCACCCTGGCATGGCCACAACACGGTGTCGGAGAGTGAAGGCGGCTGGCCGACCGTCGGCCCGTCCGCGGTCGCCTTCACCGGGTACGCGACTCCTGCCGAACTGACCGACGAACAGATCGCCGGCATCGTCACGGCCTTCGCGGACGGCGCGGTACGCGCGGACGATGCCGGGTTCGACGTGGTGGAGGTGCACGCGGCGCACGGCTACCTGCTGCACCAGTTCCTCTCTCCGCTTTCGAACACGCGAACCGACCGTTACGGCGGCAGCTTCGAGAACCGGGTGCGGCTGGTGCTCGAGGTGGTCGATGCGGTGCGGGCCGGGTGGCCGGCCGGCAAGCCGGTCCTGGTGCGCATCTCCGCCACCGACTGGGTCGAGGGTGGCTGGACCGTGGCCGAGAGCGCCGAACTCGGCGGTCTCCTGCGCGAGCACGGCGTCGACCTGGTGGACACCTCGTCGGGTGGCCTCGACCCTGCCCAGCAGATCGCTGTCGGGCCCGGTTACCAGGTGTCGTTCGCCCGTGACGTGCGCACCAAGGGCGGCATCGCCACCGGCGCGGTCGGCCTGATCACCGAACCCGCGCAGGCGCAGCAGATCCTGGACGAGGGTTCCGCCGACGTGGTGCTGCTGGCCCGAGTGGCGCTGCGGGAAGCGGCGTGGCCGCTGCGGGCCGCGCACGAGCTGGGCCTGCCGCGTGACGAGGCGACCTACCCCCCGCAATACCTGCGCGGCGCCTGGCGCTAGCTCAGCCGATCGAACCGGTGAGGTACCGTTGCAGGGTCGGCGCCACGGCCGCCACGACCTGGTCGACGGTGGCCGACGCCAGCGGCTCGACCCGCACGATGTAGCGGGCCATCACCAGGCCGATCATCTGGCTGCCGACCAGACTCGCCCGCAGGGCCCGGTCCGGGGCGTCGATCGCCGCGACCAACCGGCCGAGCACCTGACTGGTCACGAAGTCGCGCAGCAGCACGGTTGACTCCTCGTGGGACACAGCAGATCTCACCAGGATGATCATCGGGCTGTGCGTCCCGGAACGGTCCCACTCGGCGATCAGCCGGCGTAGCAGCCGCTCCCCCAACCCGTCCGGGCCGCCGTCGAGCACACCGGCCAGCAGCACCTCCGGGTCGGCGGACGGCTCCATCGACGCCCGGAACAGGCCGGCCTTGTCCCCGAACCAATGCCGAATCATCCCGGGGTCGACCCCGGCGTCGGCCGCGATGGACCGGAAGGACGCCCCACCGAACCCCTTCTCGGTGAAGGCTCGGCGGGCGGCGGCCAGCACCTCGTCGCGGGTGTTCCGATCCCCCACCCGGCGCCCGGGACGCCTGGCTGGACCGGTCAATCGCCCACCACCCGCACCACACCCGCCGCGCCGTCGACGGTGACCCGCATGCCGGTGGTGATCTCCCGCGTCGCGCCGGGCACGCCGACCACCGCCGGAATCCCGTATTCCCGCGCCACGACCGCGCCGTGGCTGTTGGCGCCGCCCATTTCCATCACCAGCGCGCCGGCGGTGAGGAACAGCGGCGTCCAACCCGGATCCGTGGAGGGTGCGACCAGGATCTCGCCGGGCTGGATCGCGGCGCCGACCGGGTCGAGAATCACCCGGGCGACCCCGGTCAGCACACCGGCCGACGCGGGGGTGCCGACCAGCGTTCCCGGTTCCCGGGGCTTGGCGGCATCGGCCACCGCCTCGGGTTCGGTGCCGTCGGACAGCAGGACGCGAGGCACGTTCCGCCGACCGAGTTCCCGCTGATACCGCGCCCGGCGATCAACGATCACCGACCGCAGGTCGGCCCCGGTGGCAACGGCTTTCACCTCGTCGAGGTCGAGGAAGAAGACGTCATCGGCGTTGTCGAGCGCACCGGCGCCCGCGAACTCCGCGCCGATCCCGGCGAGCAGTCCGCGGGCGCGGGCGAGCGCCGTGATCATCAGGAACTTGGGCATCTCCCGCAGGCCGACGAGCGCCCGGGTTCGGCTCAGACAGAACGCCACCAGCGCGCCACGCAGCCGACCGCGGCGCCGGGCCCGTGCCACGAGGGTGCGCACCATCGTCTCGGCCTGGCGAGCGCCGTCGGAGAACCGGCGATCCGGGGTCACCGCGTCGGCGGCCAACCGGAGGTAGCCGGCGAGCACGCCGAACAGGTGCGCCGGATCGTCCGACCAGCGCGGCAGGCCAAGATCGATCTCGGCAACCGCCCGCTGGCCGTACCGGCCGAGGAAGGCCGCCATTCCCCGCTGCAGCGCCGCCGGCAGGGTGCCGGCCCGGTACCGCGCGGCCAACTCGTCGGCGTCGCTCGCGTCGAACACCGCCGCCGACGCCGGGTCGTTGCGGGCAGTCACGGCCAGATCCCAGAGCTGCAGGTCCATCTCGGTGGTCACATTGTTCGGCGCGCCCCGCAGCACGGTCTCCACATCGGCAGAGGTGATCTGCCCGCGGAGCAACCGCCACACCACACCCAGCGCGGCGAATCCGACCGCCGCCGCGGGCAGCGTCCGCGGCGCCAACGGGAACGACCCGACGATCAGCTCGACGGCGGCGTCGACCCGCTCGGCGACGGGCGCACCGGCCGCAGGCACCGGCAGGTGCTCGAGCCGCGTCAGGGACCGGCGGGTCGCCCGGATCGCGACGGTCGGACGGATGAGCGCCCGGGCGGCGACGAGCGGCGCCCGGGTCCGGATCAGCACGCGCAGGATCGTCCGGATCCCCACGCGGCGGGAGCCGCGGACGACCGAGAAACGTGGGTCGTCGAACAATCGCCGGAGAACGACAGCCGTGCGGGCCTCCATGAAGTCGAGCATCGGCGGGGCGAGGGCGCGGCCGATCCGGGACCGCACGACGGTGGTGAAGTCCGCGAACACCCGATCCGCGGCCACCGAGAATCCCGCCGGGCCGTCGGTGACCCTGGCCGGCGGGTATCCGGCCAGGCTCGGGAAGCCGCTGCCGATCACCCGCAGGACGGCGGTCCCCATGGGGGTGATCGGCCGGTGCAGGCCCTGGGCCAGGGTGATGCAGAAGAACACCCGAACATCCTCGGCGGCAACGGCTTTGCCGCGAACCGGAATCGGGAAGAGCGTCGTGATCGGGCGGGACTGGGTGAGCCACAGCTCACCCGATCCGTCGAACGCCCACTCGATGTCCTGGGGCGCGCCGAACGCGGCCTCGACCCGGTCGCCCAGCGCAGCCAGCCGGCGGACCTCGTCGTCGGTCAGGCAGAACTCCCCCGTCCCACCCACCGACCGCTGCCGGATCCGGCCGGACGCGGTATCGACGACGAAGTGATCGGGATCGACGCTGCCGGAGACCACCGCCTCGCCCAGCCCGGGGGCCGCGTCCAGCACCGCCTGCCGTCGGCGCCCGGTGACCGGATCGGCGGTGAACAGCACCCCGGCCGCCCGGGCGTCGACCATCCGTTGCACGACGACGGCCAGCGCCACGTCGGCGCCGTCGATGCCCTGGGTCGCCCGATAGGCGACGGCCCGGTCGGTCCACAGCGATGCCCAGCACCGGTGCACCGCGTCGAGCACGTCCGGGGCGCCGACGATGTTGAGGTAGGTGTCCTGCTGACCCGCGAAGCTGGCCCCGGGCAGGTCCTCGGCCGTCGCGGACGACCGCACGGCCACCGGTACGTCGGATCCCAGGCGCGCGTAGGCTTCTCGGACGGCGTCCGCGATCGACTCGGGCATCGGGGCGGCCAGCACCGCCGCCCGGACCGTGGCCGCGTCCACCCCCGGCCCGATCGGGGGGAGCCTGCCGTCGGTCGCGGCCCGGTAGGCGGTCGTGGACAGGCAGAATCCGTCCGGCACCCGGAAGCCGGCGTTGATGAGCTCACCCAGGTTGGCGGCCTTGCCGCCCGCCTCGGCCAGCCGTGCGGCGGACAGGTCGGACAGATCGAGCACAACTGATGCGACGGCGGTCATCCCACACCCTCCCGGGTAATTCCACGACTGTGGAGTTAAGAGTCAGGGTGACAGTCGGAGCGCCGATCGGCAAGGGGAAACGAGTCAGAACTCCTCGTGGGTGGCCGGGTCCTGTCCACCGACGCGGATCCCGGTCTCCAACCGGGCGAGATCGCGGAGGTCATCCGAGGACAGCTCGAAGTCGAACAACGCCAGGTTCTGCTGCAGCCGGTCCACCGACGACGCCTTGGGCACGATCGCGATGCCCTGCTGCACATGCCAGCGCAACAGCACCTGCGCCGACGACCGGCCGACCCGCTCGGCGATCCGCACCACCACCGGATCGGCCAACAGGTCCGGGTTGTTGGCCAGCGGCGACCAGGCCTGGGTGACGATCCCCCGCCGGGCGTCGTCGGCCAGTTGCTCGCGCTGCGGGAACTGCACGTGCAGCTCGATCTGGTTGACCGCCGGCACGGTCGAGCTCACCGCGGCCAGCCGGTCCAGATGCTCGGGCAGGAAGTTGGACACGCCGATGGACCGGGCCTTCCCGGCCGCCCGCAGCTCCTCCAACGCCCGCCAGCTGTCCGCGTAGAGATCGAGCCGCGGCAGCGGCCAGTGGATCAGGTACAGGTCCACGTACTCCAGGCCCAGCCGCTCCAGGCTGGCGTCGAGCGCGGTGAACGCGCTCTGGTACCCCTGCTCGGCGCCGCGCAGCTTGGTCGTCACGAAGAGCTCCTCGCGGGGGATGCCGCTGTCGGCAATGCCCTGGCCGATGCCGACCTCGTTGCCGTACCGCGCGCCGGTGTCGATCAGCCGGTATCCGACGTCCAGCGCCTCGCGCACCACGCGGCGCATCACCTCGTCGTCCTGCCGGGCGGTGCCCAGACCCACCCGGGGCATGCTCGCGCCGTCGTTGAGGGTCAGGTTCGGTGTCGGGTCGGCCATCACCCCATCCAACCCGACCGCTGGTCGGGCACATGCACCATGGTCCGATGGACTCCAGCACCGGACCCCGCCGGAACCGGGTCACCCCGTTCGGCGACGTCGTCGCCATCGACCTGCGCGGGGCGTGGCTGGGCAACCGCGGCATCCTGCACCGCGGGGCGGATGTGGTGCGGCACCACACCGGGATCGCCTGGATCGTCTGCGTTCTCGAGTTCCGCGACCGGCGCGTCGCACAGTGGACGCCCGGCCACTACACACCGCTGTTCTTCCTGGACGAGGCGGTCGCGTTCGCAGCCGGGCACCGGCCGTGCGCGGAGTGCCGCCGGCCGGCGTTCCGGCGTTTCGTCGATGCACTGGGCGCCGAACGTCGGCCGCGGGCCCCCGAGCTGGATCGGTTGCTGCACACCCAGC
>JBIOVW010000576.1:0-7292 GCA_044867945.1 Nakamurella sp.
CGATCTTGCCGATCTTCTCGGTGCTGCCGTCGGCCAACATCACCCTGGTGTTGTAGGAGAAGCAGCCGAACATCACGCCGATCTTTTCCCGCAGCTGGTTGATGAAGATCATCGTGGTGTTGGTGCTGCTCAACGCGCCGGCGATCTTGCGCAGCGCCTGGGACATCAGCCGGGCCTGCAGGCCCACGTGGCTGTCCCCCATCTCGCCCTCGATCTCCGCGCGCGGCACCAGCGCTGCCACCGAGTCCACCACCACAAGATCAATGGCCCCGGACCGGATCAGCATGTCCGCGATCTCCAGCGCCTGCTCGCCGGTGTCCGGCTGGGAGACCAGCAGCGCATCGGTGTCCACGCCCAGCGCCCGTGCGTACTCGGGATCCAGGGCGTGCTCGGCGTCGATGAATGCGGCGATCCCGCCCTCGGCCTGCACGCTGGCCACCGCGTGCAGGGTCAGCGTCGTCTTGCCCGACGACTCCGGCCCGTAGATCTCGATGACCCGGCCTCGAGGCAGCCCGCCGATGCCAAGCGCCACGTCCAGGGCGATGGATCCGGTCGGGATCACCTCGACCGGTGCGCGGCCCTCGTCGCCGAGCCGCATGATCGAGCCCTTGCCGTACTGCTTCTCGATCTGCGCCAGCGCGATGCCGAGCGCCTTCTCCCGATCCGGTGCCGACATGACCACCCCGTGCCTTTCATCGCCAGTTGGACGGTGCCGCTGTGTTTGCTGCCTGTCGTGACCGACGTTAGAGGCCGGCACCGACTGTCACCCCGAACCGCGCCAGATTGTGGATTGATTCGGGCATGGGGACAACTCTAGACGTACACCTGTTCGAGCACGCAAGACCTCGCGGGCGTGTCGCGCGGATCGGTCCGACGGCTCAGTCGGGCAACCCGTGCCGCAACACCTCGGGCACGTCGAAGTCGTCGCACACGGCGAACCAGACCCGCTTGGGATCATCGCCCGCGGCCAGCGCCTGGTCGACCGTGCGGCCGCCGAGCACCGAGAAGACATGGTCGGCGGCCACGGACGCGGCCCGTGCGGGGCCGAACTGGGCGACCATCAGGCCACGGAACTCGGTCAACCGCACGGTCCAACATTACCGACGCGGCCGGATCGGTCGGCCACCTGGTGGGATCCACACCCGCAGCCAAAGAAGGCTGCTGTCGTGGATCTCGGTCGAGGAACTTGGTCGACCGGCAGGCGGTCACGCCGAGCCCACTGTCGGACGGCAGGAGCAGACTGCCGGGCATGGATCCGACCGGATTGTCCAGCCCGCTCGGGCAGCTCATTATCGCCGCCGGACTGCTCGCCGCCATCGTCGTCGGCATCATGGCGCTGAGGCGGCGGAAGTGATGGCGATGATCACGACGGTGGCCCCCGCGCTCGCGACGCTCAACGATGACCTGCTGCCCGGCCGGACCGAGCTACCGAACGGTCGCACGACCGGGTCGGGGCCGGGTCGTCTTGCCACGCCGGAACCCGCGGGCGCGCAGGTCAGGGGGTGAGCTCCCGCATCCCGGCGGCCAACGCGCGCAGCTGATCGATCGGCTCGGCCAATTCGGGGGCACCACCGGCGACCGGAAGATCGGGCCGGCTCGAGGCCGCGCGCCCAGGACCGGGACCGGGAGCGACCGGCCTGGGGGCCGCACCGGATCCAGGCGCCGCACCGGATCCAGGCGCCGCAAGAGCGGGCGGCTCGGACGCCGAACCGAGCCCGGACGCAGCCGGCAGCGTCGGGCCGGTCACGGGCAGCGTGGGGCCGACCGTGGGCAGCGCCCGACCCGCCCCGCCCTGGGCCAGACCATGGGTGGCGTGCGCGGCCTCGTTGGCGGCGGCGACCAACCGTCCGTACGCCGACACGCCGTCCTCGAGCTCGCGTCGCATCGCCCCGATCGTCCCGTCGAGCTCGTCGCCGACGTCTTCCGCGGCTCGGCGACGGGCGCGCATGACCTCCGAGAGGTCGGCCGCCTGGGCCCGCAGCCGCTGCTCGGTCGTGTCGGCCGAGGCGATCACCTCGTCCCGCAGCGCCCGGATGCCGCTGTCGTCGCGGACCAGCCCGATCATCCCCACCAACCGCCGCAGCCCGTCGGAGTAGCCGTCCAACCGGGCCATCACCGGCCGCAGCTCGGCGACCACCGCGGACCGTCGCGGGGACGGCGGTGGCAGCGCATTCACCACCCGGGTCCGGGCCCGCAGGTCGGCGGCCGCCCGCACCGCGCGGGCCACGCACAGGGTCAGCACCGCGGCCAGCACGATCAATCCGACGATCACCGGGGCGGACAGACCACCACCGATCGCCACCACGCCCGCGCCGCCGGCAACGGTCGCCACCGAGGCCGCGGACCAGGACTTGACCCGGCGGCGCGCCGCCCGTTGCCGACGCCGCGCCACCAGTGCCGGTTCACGGCGCGAACGCAGTGCCTCCGTGGCGGTCGCGGACACCTGGGCGGCCAGGTCCAGGCCCTGTTCGACCGCGGCCCCGGAGGTCCACTTCTGGACGGCGGCCCTTCGCATCAGGTCTGCTGATTGGGCAGCGACGCCTTTTGCACGGAAGGCGTCGTCGGAGTGGCCGTCGCGGCGTCGATGGATCGCGGCTGCTGGGTGGACAGCTCAGGGTGCAGCTGGGCCCGCAACTGGTCGAGCCGTGCCGCGCCCGCCATGTCCAGCGTCGACTTCTGCACCTCGAGCATGCGGCCCTCGACCGAGTCCGAGTGCAGCTCGGCCGCGCCCAGCGCGTTGGCGTAGCGGCGCTCGATCTTCTCCCGGACCTCGTCCAGCGACGGGGTGCTGCCGGGCGCCTGCAACTGCGACATGGACTGCAGCGACGCCGAGACCTGCTCCTGCATCTTGGCCTGCTCCAGCTGCGAGAGCAGCTTGGTGCGCTCGGCCAGCTTGGACTGCAGCTGCATCGCGTTGTTCTCGACCGCCTTCTTGGCCTGCTGCGCGGCCTGCAGGGCCTGGTCGTGCATCTTCTTCAGGTCTTCCATCTGCTGCTCTGCGGCGACCAGTTGAGTGGCGAACGCCTGCGCGGTCTGCTCGTACTTCTCCGCCTCGGCCGCATTGCCCTTCGCCCGCTGCTCGTCGGCCAGCACCAGGGCCTGCCGGGCCGACGACGACAGCCGTTCGACGTCACCCATCTGCCGGGTCAGCTTCATCTCCAGCTGCCGCTGGTTGCCGATCACTGCGGCGGCCTGCTGGGACAACGCGGCGTGTTGGCGCTGCGCGTCCTCGATCGCCTGCTGGATCTGCACCTTGGGATCGGCATATTCGTCGACCTTGGACGAGAACAGTGCCATCAGGTACTTCCACGCCTTGGTGAACGGATTCGCCATGATGATGTCCTCTCGCCAGTTGCACGCACCCGCGCCCCCGACCGTTCGCGGTGATCTCATCGTTCCAGGTCGACGTCCCAGGTTCCACCCGCCCCGGTCAACCCGGGGTCGAATTCCGGTGGGCCACTGATCCCGTCACCGGTCGATTCGGGGTTCCCCCGGAATCGACCGGATCATCATCACCCCCCTGTCCGCACACGTTCGGAGCATGGGTCCCGTCGCGCTTGGTTACAGTGACGGCCACGCCGGTCGTCGCATTCGAGATCTCGGAGCGGCGCCCCGCTCAGCCGGATCAGGAGGATTCATGACGTCGCGGCACGGGTCGGGAACCGGCGGGCGACGAATCGCCCCGTGGATCATCATCACGGCCGTGGTCGCGGTCGTCGTCGCCGGCGCGGTCACCGCCTACCTGCTGCTCACCCGGGACACCGAGGACAGCGCGGCCTGCTCGAGTCAGGTCGTGCTGCCCATCGTGGCGGCGCCCGGAGCGGCACCGGTCATCGAGGCCGCGGCCGCGTCCTTCGACGCGACCGCGCCGGTGGCCCGGTCGGCCTGTGTCACCACCGACGTGAGCAGCCAACCCGGACCGGACACCGGGGCCGCGCTGGCCGGCGGCTGGGTCGCCCAGTCCGGTCCCGGACCGGCGGTCTGGTTCCCGGACAGCGCCGGCGACCTGGCTACGCTCGAGTCGACGAACTCGGCAATGACGGCCGGCCGCAATCCGGCACCGATGGCCGGCTCCCCAGTGGTGCTGGCGATGAGCACAGCCGACGCCGCTGCCCTCGCGACGGCCAACCTGCAATGGCGCGACCTGCCCACGGCGGCCGGCCCCAACGGTTCGGTCACCCTGCCGGACAACCGGAAACTGATCCTGGCGCTGCCCGACCCGACCGCCAACCGGGCGACCAGCTACGCCCTGCAGTCGGTGCTGGCCGGCCTCACCGACGCGCCGATGGACGCACCGATCGACCCGGCGGCCGTCCCGGCCAACGCCGGCTCGCTGGCCGGCCTCGACGACGGCGGCCCGCCCATTGCCCCGTCGACCACCCTCGACGCCCTGCAGGACCTCGCCGCGGGCGGGGCCGGGTTCGCCGCGGTGCCGGTCGTCGCCGCCGAATTCGAGCAGCTGGCGGCCCAGAACCCGGGCCTGACCACCGTCACCCTCGGCGGCAACACCGCCGGCGACCAGATCTTCGGCGTGCCGATCACGGCGAGTTGGGTCGACCCCACCCTCGACGAGGCGGCCAGCGCCTTCCTGGCCTACCTGCGCGGATCGACCGGCCAGCAGGCGTTCACGGATCACGACCTGAAGGTGGGCACCGACACCGGGGTGCAGATCGCGGACGGCGGCACGGCGGTCGCCGCCGCCCTGGCCACCGCGATCAACGCGCCGGTCGACGACACCGGCACCAGCGGTGCCGTCACCAGCAGCGCGGCCCCGACCGGCTGACCTGACCGGGTCAGGACACGAACGGGACCGGTCGATCGCCGAGCCCGATGACCAGTCCCGTCAGTTGGCGGCCACCGGCAGCAGTCACGAAACAGCCGAGGGCGGACGGGTTCCCGGACCACGTGACGGTCAGCCGGTCCATTCGATCGGCGACGACGGCCAGCTGGCCTCCGCGGGTCGGGTCGTCGGTGCCCATCACCGACCCCGCCGCTCGGCTGCACGACGCGACGATGTTCTCGCTCGAACCGACGTAACGATTGCCGTTCCGGCCGGTCGCCAACAGCTGCGCCGAGTGCGGCCGGCGGCAATCCTCCGGTCCGGCCAGCAGCCCGGAATCGTCCAGCGTCCAGCACGAACCGAAGCCGATCGGCAGCGTTCCGGCCGAATAGGCACCTAGCAGGCTGCCTCGATACTCCCGCCCGTCTACCGGTGCAATGACACAGGCCGACCAGTCCCGCCCGGCGCGCCGCTCCAGCCCCGACGGAGTGAGCAAGAACGCCTGGTAAGCGATTGTCGGGCGCCAGAACACCGGTTCGGCGTTCGCCCAGCTCGACGGGTCGGGCGGGCTGTCCGCCGTCCGCAACCCGGCGTACTGGACCAGGGGCAGATAACAGGGACCGGAGCGCCGCGAACGGGGGGCTCCGGCGAGCTCATCCTTGTTCGTCCAGAAGGCGACCACTTCGCCGGCGACCAGTCCCCGGCAGGAACCGAACCGGACTGCCGACACGGACAGCTCCGGAGGAGTGGATTCCAGGTCGGCTGTCGCGTCGAACACCCGGACTGCGCAGCCACCCACGGCCGGCGGGGAGGGGAGAGCGATCGGGACGGCGGTCCCGACCGACCGAATACCGGACAGCGCCGGCACCACCATGACCGCCGCGAGGGCGACCACCATCAGCGCCACACCGACCGGCCGACGGTCCACCCGACCACGGTAACCGGGCTGTCCAGCCGCCGACCCCGGCCTGCGCTCAGGCGGTTCGCTCGGCGGGGGGCTCGCTCAGGCGCCCTTCTTACGGAGCACCTCGCAAGCTCGGTCGCTCCATCAGGAAGGGCGCCTCTGTATTGATGCTTCGCTCGGCAAGCCTCGCTCATGCGTAGGCCTCCGGCGCCGGGCAGGAACAGACCAGGTTGCGGTCGCCGAAGGCCCCGTCGATCCGGCCCACCGGCGGGAAGTACTTGTGTGCCGGCGCGACGCCGGCCGGGAACACCGCCTCCTGCCTGGTGTACGGATGCGCCCAGTCGCCGGCCAGCTCGGCCGCGGTGTGCGGGGCGCCACGCAACGGGTTGTCGGTGACTGCCCACTCCCCCGCGCCGACCCGGTCGATCTCGTCCTTGATCGCGATCATCGCGTCGCAGAACCGGTCGATCTCGGCCAGATCCTCGCTCTCCGTCGGCTCCACCATCAGCGTGCCGGCCACCGGGAACGACATCGTCGGGGCGTGGAACCCGTAGTCCGCCAACCGTTTGGCGACGTCGTCGACGGTGACGCCGGTGGCCGAGGTGATCGGCCGCAGATCCAGGATGCACTCGTGAGCGACGAAGGAGCCCTCGCCGGTGTAGAGCACCGGATAGTGCTCGTCCAGCCGGCGGGCGATGTAGTTCGCGGCCGCCACCGCGGTCAGGGTCGCCCGGCGCAGGCCATCGGCGCCCATCATCCGCACGTACGCCCAGCTGATCGGCAGGATCGACGCCGACCCCCAGGGCGCCGCCGCGATCGCGCCGATGCCGGTGTCCGGACCGGCGGCCGGCGCCAGCGGGTGATTGGGCAGGAACGGGGCCAGGTGGGCCGCGACCGCGATCGGACCGACGCCCGGCCCGCCGCCGCCGTGCGGGATGCAGAACGTTTTGTGCAGATTCAGGTGCGAGACGTCGCCACCGAACACGCCAGGGCGAGCGACGCCGACAAGAGCGTTCAGATTGGCCCCGTCCACGTACACCTGCCCGCCGGCGGCGTGCACCAACTCGGCCAGCTCCGTGATGGTGTTCTCGTACACCCCGTGCGTGGACGGATAGGTGACCATGATCGCGGCCAGTTCGGCGCCATGCTTGTCGATCTTGGCCCGCAGATCGGTCATGTCGATGTTTCCGTCGGTGTGCGTGCCCACCACGACCACCCTCATGCCGGCCATCACGGCACTGGCCGCGTTGGTGCCGTGCGCGCTGGCCGGGATCAGGCAGACCGTGCGGCCCTCCTCGCCGCGGGACCGGTGGTAGGCGCGGATGGCCAGCAGCCCGGCCAGCTCACCCTGTGACCCGGCGTTCGGCTGCAGGGACACCGCAGCGTAGCCGGTGATCTCGCACAACCAGGCGGACAGCTGCTGGATCAGCTCGAGCAGGCCGGCGGCGTCCGCGACCGGCGCGAAAGGGTGCAGCCCGGCGAACTCGGGCCAGCTCACGGCCTCCATCTCGGTGGTGGCGTTGAGCTTCATGGTGCACGAGCCCAGCGGAATCATGGCGCTGGTGAGCGACAGGTCCTTGTCTTCGAGCTTCTTGAGGTAGCGCAGCA
>JBIOVW010000577.1:0-10746 GCA_044867945.1 Nakamurella sp.
CACGTTTGAGGGCGTGTTCTTCATGATCGACTCCAATTTGGGGGGTCAGTCCGCGGACTCCCCCGGGTCGTCGACGGTGATGGAGTTGATCACCACATCGTCGGCCGGCCGGTCGAACCGATCGGTGCTGGTGTTGGCGATCGCGTCGACGACGTCCCGGGATGCCTGGTCGGCGACCTCGCCGAAGATGGTGTGCCGGCGGTTCAGGTGCGGCTGCGGACCGACGGTGATGAAGAACTGCGAACCGTTGGTGCCGGGGCCGGCGTTGGCCATCGCCAGCAGGTAGGGCTTGTTGAAGGCCAGTTCCGGATGGAACTCGTCAGCGAACTGGTAGCCGGGGCCGCCCGACCCGGTCCCGGTGGGGTCGCCTCCCTGGATCATGAACCCGGAGATGACCCGGTGGAAGATCGCGCCGTCGTAGAACGGTCCGTCCGTTTCGCCGGAGGCGTTCTTGGTCGTGTACTTCGCGGTGCCCTTGGCCAACTTGACGAAGTTGCTGACGGTCTTGGGTGCCTGGAACCGGAACAGCTCGATCCGGATGTCGCCGCGGTTGGTGTGCAGGGTCGCGTAGAGGTCGCTCACGGTGGACCATCCTGCCACGCACGCCTGTGCGCCCCGTCACCGTGCACCCTGGCACTGTCAGAGCCCGAGATTGCCGATCGCGGCCGTGGCCAGCTGACGACCCTTGATCGACTGTGGTTGGTTGGCCTGCGCGATCACCGCGACCGGGCCCTTGGACACCGCGTAGATCGAGCCGTCGTCGGTGGGCATCGATCCGCCGGACCAGCCGGCCGGGTCGTCCGCGGGGCTGGACTGATCGACCGGCACGTGCTGGTCGACGGCCGCCACCGCGGCCTCCGGAGTGGCCGCCGCGACGATGCGGACCGTGGCCAACCAGGCGCCGTCGGGGCGGCTGAAGGTGCAGATCGGGTGGGGCGGCACGTCGACGATGGTGGTCACACCGGTGCGTTGCCCGTTGATGTCGGCCACCTCGTCGTCGGACAGGTACGGGCAGGCGGCCGCGACCGGCGCCGGCTCCTCGGTGGCCGGCGGCGGCTGGCCGGCCGCCGCGGCCGACGTGCTGGTGACGGTGACGGACCGGGTCGAGGTCCGAGTGCCCTCGGTCACGGTGACCGTGGATCCGATGGACGCCGACGCCCCGTCGCTCGGGGCACCACCACCGGAGCAGCCGGCCGCCAGCAGCACGACCAGGCCACCGGCGGATGCCGTCCACCACCTCGACTCGGCACGAACCCGTTCCCGACGTCTCATTCCGCGATCCCTTCCGCCGTGCGCGAACACCCCGGCGACGCAGGAGCCGGGTTGTGCAGTGCGGTCCAGGTCGGCCGAGCCTGCGAGGCCGCCATCGAACACGGTCGGACGGCGCTGGGACAACCCGGCGACGCAGGAGCCGGGTTGTGCAGTGCGGTCCGAGTACCCTCGACCTGCCGGCGCGGCCGGCCGTCACCGGACCGAAACCGGGTTCGGACCCGCATCACCCACCGCCTGGAAAGGTAGCCACGGCCGTGGCCCAACGCCGCAACACCGCCCAACGCGCGGCGATCCTGCACGTACTGAAAGGCACCGACGAGTTTCTCTCGGCGCAGGAGCTGCACACCACGTTGCGCTCGGGCGGGTCGTCGATCGGGTTGGCCACGGTGTACCGGGCGCTGCAGGACATGGCCGGCGGTGGCGACCTGGACACGGTCCGCACCAAGACGGGCGAGGTGCTGTACCGGCAGTGCGCGCAGCCGCGGCATCACCACCACCTGGTCTGCCGGGTCTGCGGCCGGACCCAGGAGGTCGAGGCGCCGAGCGTGGAACGGTGGGCGCGCAGCGTCGCCGCCGAGTTCGGCTACACCGACATCAACCACGAGGTCGAGCTGTTCGGGGTCTGCCCCGAATGTTCGGCGGAGCGGGCACAGGCGGCGACCGGGAGCTGACCCGTCAGATGTCGGGTTCATCGGATGCGGACAGGCTCAGTGTGCAGTCGACGACGGCCGGTGACTCCCGGATCCGGGCCTCAAGGGCGCGCAACCGCCGCGCAAGTTCGGGTTCGGGGTCGTCACCGGACAGGTCGACGTCCGCCACCACGTACAGCTGACGCGGGCCCACGAAGTCCACCCGCAGCGCGGTCACCCGGGAGACCTCCGGTAGCTCGCGAAGGGACTGGACGATGGCGGCCCGGACCGGCGGGCTGACCTGCACGCCGACCAGGAACCGGCGATTGCGGTCGATGAGGACGACGGCCACCACGCCGAGCAGGATGCCGACCAGGATCGAGCCGACGGCATCGGGCGTGGCGGACCCGGTGAGCTGGTGCAGGCCCAGGCCGAGCGCCGCGATGAGCAGGCCGATCAGGGCGGCGGCATCCTCGGCGAACACGGCCCGCAGGGTGGGGTCGGAGGTCGCCAGCACGTGCGTAATGAGGTCGCGGTGCACGTCGGCGGCCTCCCGCCGGGCCTGCCGCACGGACTGCAGGAACGACGTGCCCTCCAGCAGGAACGAGATGCCAAGAACGATGTAGCCGATCAGAAAGTCGGTGGCCGGTTCGGGATCGAACAGCTCGTGCAGGCCGTGGGTGATGGACACGGCGGACCCGGCAACGAACAGACCAAGGGCGGCGAACAGCGACCACACGTAGGCCTCGCGCCCGAAACCGAGCGGATGCCGCTCGTCGGGCGGGCGGCGGGAGAGCCGATTGGCGATCATCAGGAGGACCTCGTTGCCGGTGTCCGCCCAGGAATGCGCCGCCTCGGCGACCATCGACGCGGACCCGGTCAGCGCGGCCGCCCAGGTCTTGGCCACCGCAATCAGGAAATTCGCGCCGAACGCGATCAGCACGGTCAGCGCGCTCTCGGACTCATCCTCACCGGCGGCGTCGCCGAGAATGACGATCGGCGGCCGCCCGGGATCGTCCGGGCCCGGTCCGACCGTGCCGTCCGTGGACATCCGCGCCACCTTCCGTCCCGGCCCGCGATGGATGCGGTGAAACTACCCCGCCGGTCCGCGACGATCGTCACGCACGCCCCGCCGGTCGATAGGAGGCCCGATGAAGCTCAGCGCCGGTCTGTTGCTGTACCGGATCAGACAGCAGCGTGTCGAGGTGCTGCTCGTGCACATGGGCGGCCCGTTCTGGGCCCGCAAGGACGAACACGCCTGGTCGATTCCCAAGGGTGAGTACGACGACGGCGACGATCCCGCCGTGGTGGCGGTCCGCGAGTTCACCGAGGAACTCGGCGCGCCCCCGCCCGCGGGTCCGTCCGTCGAGCTCGGCAACGCCCGGCAGAGCGGCAAGACCGTCACGGTGCTCGCTCGGGAGGGGGACTTCGACGCGACGCTCGCCGTCAGCAACACCTTCAGCCTGGAATGGCCCCCGCGGTCTGGCCGATTCCAGGAGTTCCCCGAGGTTGACCGGGCGGAGTGGTTCGACGTGGCGACCGCGGCCACCAAGCTGGTCAAGGGGCAGGTCGTGTTCCTGACCCGGCTGATGGACCGGTTGGCCGGGTCCTGACCGCACGATCGCGACCGCCCGATCGGCGGGTGAGCACCCGGCCGTCGGGGGGTTTGCCCCACTGTGCGGATCCCTGACCGTCCCTAGCGTGGACGCAGACACCCCGACGGACCGATGCGAGGAACGACCGATGAAGCGAGTGATTCCGGTGGCCGGCACGGCCGCTGTGCTGCTGGTGGTCCTGACCGCGTGCGGCCTGGGCCTGGACCCCGGCCCGCAGACCACCCAGCAGCGCACCGTCGCCGGGGTGCACGCGGTGGTCCTGCAGACCAGCGGCGACCTGACGATCGAGCGCGGCGCCTCCGAGAGCCTGACGATCGACGCCGGCACCAACATCATCGACAGGCTCACCTCCGAGGTCGTGGACGGCACTCTCGTGCTCGACGCCGAGGGGAGCTTCAACAGCGGGTCGATCCGCTACACCCTGACCGTCCTGGACCTGGACCGCGTCGAGCTCGCAGGATCGGGCAATGTGACCGGCGCCGGCGTGCTCAGCGGTGACGCGACCCTGACGCTTTCCGGGTCCGGCGACGTCACGGTCACCGACCTGCGGCTGACCAGCCTGACCGCCGATCTGTCGGGCTCCGGAACGGCCCGGGTGACCGGGTCCGGCTCCTCGTCGACGCTGGTGGTCAGCGGGTCCGGCGACTTCGAGGGGACGGACCTGGCCACCGAGCGCACCCAGGTCGACGTCAGCGGCTCCGGTCAGGCCCGGGTCAACGTCAGCGAGGAACTGACCGCCACGGTGACCGGGAGCGGTGACGTGATCTACACCGGCGATCCCGCGTCGGTGCAGCGGGCCCGGACCGGCAGCGGCGACATCGTGGCCGGCTGAATGCACCGTTCCGCCCACGGCGGGGACCGCGTGCCGGGCCGCTCCCGCGCACTTGAGCCCGACTTGGGCACCGCCGGCCGACCGCCTTAAGTCGACGATCAGTGATCCTTAAGGCACCGCCTCCACAGTGAACGTGTCCGACGCAAGCGCACTCACCGGAGGAACGCCAGACCATGACCATCCACGACATCGCCCGGCCCTCGGCCTCGCATCGTTCGCCGGCCGATGCACTGCGTGGGCTGTGCGACGGCGCCGTCCACCTGCCCGGCGACCCCGGCTACGACGCCGCCCGGATGGCCTGGAACCTGGCCGTCGACCAGCGACCGGCCGCCGTCGCCTACCCGGCCGACGGCCACCAGGCGGGCCGGGTCGTCCGCGCCGCGGCCGACGCCGGGCTCAGGGTCGCACCGCAGAGCACAGGCCACAACGCGGGTCCGCTGGGCCGACTGGACGATGTGGTGATCGTGCGGACCACGGCCATGCGTTCCGTGCAGATCGACCCGGCCGGGCACAAGGCCCGGGTCGGCGGCGGGACGGTCTGGCTGCCCGCGGTGCACGCGGCCGCGGAGCACGGCTTCGCCACCCTGCACGGCTCGTCGCCGGACGTCGGCATCGCCGGCTACTCGCTCGGCGGCGGGATCGGCTGGTATTCCCGGGCCCTCGGCCTGCAGACGAACAACGTCACCGGACTCGAAGTGGTGACCGCCGACGGGCAGCTGGTCCGCGCAGACGCGCGGGAGAACCCCGAGCTGTTCTGGGCGCTCCGCGGAGGCGGCGGCAGCTTCGGCCTCGTCACCGCCCTGGAGTTCCGGATCTTCCCGTTCGCCAGCGCCGTCGCCGGCATGCTGGTGTGGGACGCCGCGCTGGCCGAGCCGGTGCTGCGGCGCTGGATCCATTGGACGGGCGATGCGCCGGATGAGGTGACCACATCGCTGCGGGTGCTGAAGCTGCCGCCGCTGCCGGACATTCCGGCGCCGTTCCGCGGCCGGAGCCTGGTCGTGGTCGACGGGGCGGTGCTGGCCTCGGACCAGCGCAGCACCGACATCCTCGCTGCCCTGCGGGATCTGCGACCGGAGGTGGACACCTTCGCGCGGGTGCCGGTCCAGTCGCTGACCGGACTGCACATGGATCCGGAGAGCCCGACGCCGTCGGTGTCCGGCTCCGCCATCCTGGACGCGATGCCCGAGTCCGCGATCAACACATTCCTCGACCTGGCCCGGCCGGGTTCCGGGTCGAGCCTGCTGATGCAGGAACTGCGCCAGCTTGGCGGCGCGCTGGCCCGCCCACACGAGGGTGCCGGGGCGATGCCGTCGCTGCCCGGCGCGTTCCTGGCCTTCGGTGGGGCGATCGCGGCGACCCCCGACCTGGCAGCGACGGGGCGTCGCGATGCGACCGCGTTCGCGGCCGCGCTCGCCCCGTACGGCTCCGGCCGGAACTACCTGAACTTCACGGAGAATCGGATCGATCCCGCCTCCGGGTTCGACCCGGTCACCTACGGCCGCCTGGTCACGCTCAAGTCCGCCCTGGATCCCGACGGCGTGCTGGTCGGCAACCACCCGGTGCGACGCACCTACGAGATCGAGGACGAGTTCTTCTGATCGACCCCCACGGCGTTCCAGCCTACGTTCCAGCCGAGTTTCGCCCGAGTACCTCCCCAGTGCACTCACCGAAGCGGTCCGCCCGCAGGTGCCCACATATCGCGTTCGAACTGTCCGACCCCTCGGGGTCCTGCCGAATCGTCCCGGCGCCGTTCCCCTCCGGCGTCGGGACGATGTCGTTTCCGGGGTCAGTTCCGATGTCAGTTCCGGGTCGTTTTGGGGTTCTGGCGCAATTTCCGTGATGTGTTGGGGCTATTTTGCGATGAGGACGCGTTTCCGTAGGACGTCGAATTTCGCGCGGCCGTACATTTGTCGCTTGATCGTCTTGATGCGGTTGACGTTTCCTTCGACGCCGCCGGAGTTGTGGGTCGTGGGTCAGTCCGTTGACGACCGCGCGAAACCCGACCTGATAGCAAGCTGATGCCAGACGACAATCCTCGGCACCAGATCAGCCACGGTCCAGCCAGATCATCGTGTGATCGGTCGAGTACTGCGGTGACATCCCACCGGCAGAACTCGAGGACGCCTTCCACGCTCGCCAGTCAGCCCAGCCGCCGGTTGCGCTAACCGTTTTGAGACAGTCTCCGGACTCGCCGGGGTGGTTCACTGGTGGCATCTGGGCGGTACCAGAATGCCAGTGAGGTGCTGCGCGAGGGGCTGCGCCTCCTGGAGCATCAGGAGGCGGAGAATGCGGCCAGGATCGCCGTCCTGCGCGAGGCTGCCGACAAGGGGTGGGCAGATCTCGCTTCGGGCCACTACGACGACATCGCCGATGAGAACCTCGACGACTTCATCGGCCAACTGGGCATCCACGCGTCAGCACGGACGCAGTCGGCAGGCTGATTGCGGAATACCGCCTCACTCAAACCGCCCGCGCCGATATTGTCTCGATCCTCGCGTGGTCCCATGAACAGTTCGGGGAGGAAGCACGCAAGCGCTACGCGGCCTTGATCGCCACCGCCATCCGCGACGCCGCCTCCAGTAGCGACGACGGGCGGACACACACTGCGCCCGGAACTCGGGGAGGGCGTCTTCACGTGGCACCTCTCGCGCAGCCGCGCCCCCGGAGGCAGGGTCCACCGACCGCGACACTTCCTCGTCCGTCGACGCGACGGTGACACGCTGGTCATCGGTCGAGTCCTGCACGATGCCATGGACCTGCGAAGACACGTCGACCCGCGGCGGACTTGGGACTAAGTGGGTGCACCCCTTGACGAGTACCGAGGCGCATCCCGGCACCGACGTGATCTGCCGGGATCGGGCCGGTGCGTACGCCCAGGGTGGCCGGGAAGTGAGCCAGAACCCGTTTTCGTTTTCGAGGTCAGAGCCTCGATCGCAGGTAGTCGATCTCCGGTGCCCGCTCATCCGGGCCGCCCGGCGTCTCCAGGATCACCGGCGCCCCTGCCCCGCGGACGACATCGGCGAGTAGGTCGCCGGGGATCTCACCGTCGATCACCGAGGCGTGCCGGTCCCGCGCGGATCCCGCCGCGTCCCGGGAGTTGTTGCAGTGCACGAGGTCGATCCGCCCGGTGATGGCTTTGATGTCGTCGACCGCGGTCCTCAGGTCGAGCCCGGCGGCCCACGCGTGGCAGGTGTCGAGCACGAACCCGGCCCCGAACTCGCCGACCGCGTCCCACAGCCGGGCGATCTCGTCCAGGCTCCGGGTCATCGCCTTGTCCCCACCGGCGGTGTTCTCGATGAGAATCGGCAGCGGGAAACCACCCTCATCGACCTGACGTTCGAACACCTTGCGCCAGTTGTCGAATCCGACCTGCGGGTCGTCCTTGGCCAGCACGTGCCCACCGTGCACGATCAGCCCACTCGCCCCGGTCTCGGCGGCGGCCTTCGCGTGCGCGGACAGCAGCTTGCGGCTGGGGATCCGTATCCGGTTGTTGGTGGTGGCGACGTTGACGATGTACGGCGCGTGCACGTACACCGTCAGGCCGGCGTCGCGCATGCCGTCGGCCCGGGAGTGGCGCCTCGGCGTCTTCCACCCCTGGGGGTCGGCCAGGAAGATTTGTACCCCGTCCGCGCCCGAGGCGGCGGCCTCGGCGACCGGGTCGCCGTCGTCCTCGCGAGCACCCACATGCACACCGAGCATCACCATGCGGTGAGGGTAGCCCCGGCCTCCGACAGTGCCGGACGGGCCGAGCCCGTCAGCCGGACGTCGTCTTCTCGGCCGGGAGTCGTTGGGCCAGCACGTCCAGGATCGGGCGCAGTTGCATCCACCACTGGTTCAGGGGCCTGCGGTTCTCCCAGTCGGCCAGTTCCTCGGCCTGCCGCATGGACATGACCTTGACCGCGCCCTTGACGTAGCCGATGACGGCGCAGTCGGCCCGATCGCGGTCGGTCTCGTTGCTGATCCAGTCCATCGCATGGGCGGCCAGCCGGGTGCCCAGGATCCGGTCGTACGGTGACGGCGTGCCGCCCTGCTGGGTCTGGCCGAGCACCACCTTGCGGGCATCGAACAGATCCTGGCTCTCCTGCTCGAAAAGCCGGCACAGGAAATCGCTGGTGTACATCGGGCTGGCCTTCTCGTTGGCCACCACCATGAACAGGCGCTGACCGGCCCGGAAGCTCTCCACCATCAGCTCGACATCGTGCGAGAGGTCCTTGAGGGTGATGCCCTCCTCGTGCAGGTACACCCGCACCGCGCCGCCGGAGAGTCCCGACAGCAGGGCGAGATACCCGCAGTTGCCGCCCATGGTCTCGACCACGAAGGCCCGTCGTTGCGCCGCGCCGGCCTGCCGGACCCGGTCGATGGAGTCCACGATCAGGTTCAGCGCGCTGTCCGCACCGATCGACTGCTCGGAGAACGGCAGGTTGTTGTCGATGCTGGCGGGCAAGCAGATCATCGGGATCTTGAACGCCTCGTAGCGGTCCCGCTCACGCCACATCGTGTGCGCGGACTGGAACGCGTCCCACCCGCCGATGATCACCAGGCCGTCGATGCCATGCGTCTCCAACCCGCGGCCGATCGCGTACAGGTCCTTTACGGTGGGCACCTTGCGACTGATGCCCAGTTCGGCGCCGCCCCGGCTGCTCCAACCCTCGACGTCACCCCACTGCATCTCCTTCACGTCGTTCTCCACCAGCCCGGCGAAGCTGCCCTTCACGCCGAGCACGGTGTGCCCACGGTGCAGGCCCAGCCGGATCGCCACCCTGGCCGCCGCGTTCATCCCCGGGGCGAGGCCACCCACGTTGACCACCGCGATCCGGCTCGACTTCGTCTTCAACCGCACCCCGGGCAGGGCGTGCGAGATCGAATGGAAGACATGGATCAGCTCGGTGTAGCTGTCCCCGCGCAGGGTCAACGCGGTGTCGTAGTCCTTGGCCGCGATCAGGCTGGCCAGCTCGTGCGTCTTGGCCACGCTCTCCATGAGCGGCGCCTTGGCCACCCGGTTGTACTGCATCCCGATGATCGACGGCACGGTCTCCGCGGTGGCCGACAGCACCTCCTGAACAGCTGCGTATCCCTGCTGGGAGCTCATCGACCGGTCGAACGCGCTGGGCGCACCGCCACGTTGGACATGCCCGAGGATGGTCACCCTGGTGTCCTCGCCAAGCCTGTCCTCCAGGACCTGCCGGATGTAGTCGGCATTGATCGGCGTGTGCTCGGAGTCCTGGGCACCCTCGGCGACCACCACGATGCTGTTGCGCCGTCCCGATGCCCGGACGTTGCTGATCTGCTCGCACAGGTGCGTTTCCCAGCCCGGCGCGGGCGGGTTCTCCGGGATGAACACATAGTCCGCGCCACCGGCGAGCGCGCTCATCAACGCCAGGTAGCCGCAGTGTCGTCCCATTACCTCGACGATGAAACTGCGCTGGTGACTGGCCGCCGTACTGGAGATCGAGTCGATCGCCTCGACGATGCGGTGCAGCGCCGAGTCGGCGCCGATCGTCATGTCCGTGCCGATCATGTCGTTGTCGATCGACCCGACCAGGCCGGCGATCATCAGCGCCGGGTGCCGGTCCGCCGTCTCCTGGTCGATCGCGCCGTCCTGGACCAGCTCGGCCACCAACGACGGCCACTCGCGACGCAGCAGGTCCGCGCCGGACAGGCTGCCGTCGCCGCCGATCACCACCAGTCGGTCGATCCCCTTCTCGATCAGGTTGCGCACGGCCTTGAGCCGGCCCGGGCGCTCCCGGAACTCCAGCGAGCGGGCCGTCCCGATCACCGTGCCACCACGGTTGAGGATGCCGCTGACGTCGTCGAAGGTGGCCGGCCGGATACGGTCACCACCCTCGATCAGCCCGCGGTAACCCTCGTAGATCGCGTAGGTGTCGGCGCCGAAGTGCAGCGCGGTACGGACCACGGCGCGGACCGCCGGGTTCATCCCCTGCGCGTCGCCACCACTGGTCATCACGGCCAGCCGGCGCCCGGTCGGGTCGGGAACCGACGCGGGAACTGACGCGGGAACTGACGCGGAAATCGACGCGGAAATCGACGCGGTCATGTGGGACCTCGAATCTGCTCTCATTCGACCACTCGGCCACGGCCCTGACGGCCCGAGGATCCGAGCGCAACGCTGATCGGCGCCTCGGCAAGCCTCGGCGAGAGGATCATACGGAAATGCGGTTCTTCAGCACGTCGAGCACCTCCGGGTAGAGGGGGTGGTCGGGGGCCAGCCCGGTGATCCGTTCGGTGGCCTGTTGCGCGGACAGGGTGCGCAGCAACTCCTGCAGCTGCACACTTTCCGGGTCCTCGGGCACGTCGAACCGCAATGCCGCGTCCACGGTGGTCAGCAGGTGCTGCGGCGTGACGCCCCGCTCGGCCAGCTCGGCGGCCGGCCCGATCA
>JBIOVW010000578.1:0-7051 GCA_044867945.1 Nakamurella sp.
CGCCCAGGGACATCACCTGGAAACCGCCGGAATCTGTGAACGTCGGCCCGGGCCAGTTCATGAACGCCCCGAGACCGCCCGCCGCCTCGACGATGTCGGGCCCCGGCTGCAGATAGAGGTGGTAGGCGTTCGCCAGGACGGCCTGCGCGCCCAGCTCGGCGACGGACTCCGGCAGCAGCGACTTCACGGTCGCCTTGGTGCCGACCGCGACGAACGCCGGGGTGCGGATGAGGCCGTGCGGCGTGGTGATGACGCCGGTCCGCCCCGGCCGGCCGGGCAACCGGGTGCCCACGTCGAACCCGAAACCGATGCCGTCGCCCACTCCCGGATCCAACCAGCCCCTGGCCCGCCGACGGGTAACCAGTTAAACTGGTTTCATGCCAGCCCCCGGGATCGTCCTCAGGCCGCGCGACGGGGCGCCATGGCGATTCGACCCCGGCGCGCTGTTCCTGGAGTTCCTGCTCACCGGCGGTCCGGACGACCTGGCCGTCTTCGACCGGCTGCACGAACCCGACGACCTGCGCCGGTGGATCGACGCCTGCCGTCTCGACCTGTCCGGCACGGACGTCACGGTCAGCCCCGCGGACATCGGACCGGCCCGCGACCTGCGGGACTCCCTCTGGCGGGCGACCCGGGCCACCATTGCCCTGGCGAAGGTCGGGGCAGCCGACCGCGAGGCGGTCAACCGGGCGGCCGCCACGCCACCGCTGGCCGCGGTATGGACCGCGGACGGGCCGCGGTGGCAGACCCCGGCCGACGGCTCCGCCGTGCTGTCCACCCTCGCCCGGGACGCGATCGACGTGCTCGCCGGCCCCGGCAGG
The DNA here is from genome assembly GCA_044867945.1 of Nakamurella sp. Classification (GTDB taxonomy): domain Bacteria; phylum Actinomycetota; class Actinomycetes; order Mycobacteriales; family Nakamurellaceae; genus Nakamurella. Next base: position 822 of record JBIOVW010000578.1, read on the forward strand.
GACCGGGTGCGCGAGTGCGCCGCCGACGACTGCCGGCTCGTCTTCCTGGACACCTCGCGCCCCGGCGGCCGTCGCTGGTGCTCCATGCAGCGCTGCGGCAACCGGCACAAGGTCCGCCAACACCGAACCCGAACCCAGTAGGTCACAGGAGGTTCAGAATGAATGACCAACCCATCGGCCTCACCCGCGACGCCGGCTTCGAGATCGGCGTCTCCCGGACGGTCGACACTCCCCTGCCCCGGGTCTGGGACGCGCTGATGAGCGACGAGGGGGTGCGGACCTGGCTCGGCGACGGCGTCCAGCTGCCCGCCGAACGGGGCGCCGGCTACCGCACCGGCGACGGCACCACCGGCAAGATCCGCAGCTTCCACCCGAACGACCGGATCCGGCTGACCTGGCAACCGCCCGACTGGGACCACGAATCGACCGTGCAGGTGGCGGTGTCGCAGCGGGGCGGGCGGACTGTGATCCGCTTCCACCAGGAGCGATTGGCCGATCCGGAGGAGCGGGAACGCCAGCGCGACCACTGGCGCGCGGTGATGGATGCCCTGGTGGCCCGCCTGACCTGATCCGGGTATCTGGCGGTGTGACCCGCGTCTCTGAATGTCATGACCGAACGCACCGCACATCATTCCGCCACCTGGCGCGCCGCCGCCCCCACCGATCGCCGACTCATCCGCACGGCCCGTGGGCTGCGGGTCTTCGCCGTCCTGGTGGGGGTGGCGGTGGTGTCGGCCCGGGCGCGACCCCGGCGCTGATCAGTCGAAATCGAAGGTGACCGCTACGTCTGGCGCCGTCCAGTCGCAGCTGAAGGCGGGCCACCGGCCGAAGAGAGCCGCCGCGGCGGATCCACCCCGCTGACCCACGTCCGTTCTGCACCGCGGGTCGGCCCACAACCACCTCAGCAGCCGAAGAAGGTTGCCCGTGTGGATCTGGGCAATCCGACCGCGGTGGTCACGGGATCCTGGCTGCGCCCAACAGGCCGCGCCGCGACGACGTCCACACCAACAGCTCAAAAGGGCTGCTCAAGTGGATCTCGCCGGACCCACCTCCGCCGGCCAGCCAACGCTGCCGTTCCAACCTGAGGAGACGGCCCGCTGGGCCTATTCGCCGTTCAACGCCGACAGACCCTGCGTGAGCCGGAGCATGTCCGGATCGGCCATGCAGTCCACTTTCGCGCTCAATGGAGACCACGGCGTCCCTGGATCCCTTCACGCCGATCCGGAGTGCGCTGAGCGATCCCGGGCGCAGCGCTGATCGGAGATCAGCACAGGGCAGGATTGCCCCCGGGCGACACACGCCCTTGTGAGGAGGTCAGGCGCGCGTGTCCGAACCGCACCCACCGCGGTCCAAGGCCGGTGCCCTGGCCGGCCTGCTGCTGCTGGCGCTGAACCTGCGCGGCCCGCTGGTCGCGATCTCGGCGGTGGCCGTCGACCTGCAGTCGGATCTGGGCATGACGGCGGGCGCGGTCGGTCTGCTGACCAGCCTGCCGGTGCTGTGCTTCGGGTTGGCCTCCCCCGCCGCGTCCGGGCTGATCGGACGGCTCGGCATCGAGGTCTCCGTGCTGTGCACGCTGCTGGTGATCTTCGTGGGCATCCTGGTCCGCTCGGCGGGTGCGGTTCCGGCGGCGTTCGTCGGCACCCTGCTGATCGGGTTGGCCATCACCGTCGGCAACCTGCTCGGCCCGCTCATCGTCGGCCGCGACTTCCGCCGGCGGGCGGCGATGATGACCGGCGCCTACACGGCGGCGCTCAATGTGGGCTCGATGCTGGTGCTGGCGTTCACGGGGCCGCTGTCGGCCGCGTTCGGCTGGCAGATCGCGCTGGCCGCGGCCGCGGTCTTTCCGGTGCTCGGCGGGTTCCTGTGGCTGCCGCTGGCGGCCCGGGCCCGGCGGCGGGGAGCGACGAGCCCGACCCATCAGGTCCCACCGGCGGTGGAGGAGACGAAGCCGCCGGCGGCGGCCGGGCCAGGCTCGTCGGTGTTGCGGCGCCCGTCCACCTGGCTGCTCACCGCGGCGTTCGCCGGGCAGGCCTACGCGTACTACGGGCTCACCGCGTGGCTGCCCACGGTGCTGGCCGACGAGGTGGGGATGACCCGCGGCGAGGCGAGCGCGGCGTCCTCCATCTTCCAGATCGCGGCCCTGGTGGGGGCGTTCGGCGCGCCGGTGATCATCAACCGGCTCGGCGGTCCGCTGGTCTCGTTCCTGGTGAACGGCGTGCTGTGGTCGGCCCTGCCGCTCGGCCTGTTGTTCGCCCCTGGCCTGTGGGCGCTGTGGAGCGCGTTCAGCGGCGTCGCGCAGGGCGGCGGGTTCGTCACGATCTTCACCGTGGTGGTGTGGCGGGCCCGCACGCTGCGGGAGAACCGGCAACTCTCCTCGGTCGTGCAGACCGGTGGGTACTGCGTGGCCGCCCTCGGGCCCATTCTGCTGGGTGCCCTGCACGACTCCACCGGGGGCTGGACGGCGTCGCTGCTGACCTCGTTCGCCGGGGTGATGGGCCTGATGCTGCTCGGCTCTGCGGCATCGGTGGGCCTCGGTCGGGGGGCGGGGCCGAACCGGATCAGCCGGGGGTGACCAGAGCCCGGGTCACCCAGTCCAGGTGGTCGAAGGCGCCGGTGATCAGCCGGCTCATCAGGGTCAGCATCAGGTCCGGCGCGGTAGCGGACAGGTCGGCGATGTCCCGCGCGGAAAGCACCATCGCCTCGACGGCACCGCGTGCGGTGGCGTCGATGTCGTACTCGCGGCCGGCCACCGCGTAGGCGACGCCAAAGGTGGTGCCGGCGGTGAACATCGACAGGTGATGACGGGCGCCCGCCCGTTCCACGCTCACCTCGACCGGACCCGCCGTGATCAGGAACAGCCCATGGGCCGGGTCGCCGCTGCGCACCACGGCATCCCCATCGGAGTAGGAGCGGTGGTCGAGCCGGGGCAGGATCAGCGCCAACTGATCTTCCGCGAGATCCCGTAGCAACGGATGCTCGCGGGTCGGGATCGCCCGCGCCTGGTGGTCGGGTCCGGCGTGCCGGGCGATCAGCACGTCCTCGGCGTACGCGACGGCCTCGTTGATGTCCGTGAAGTGCCGGACCCGCCTGGTCGGATCCGGGTCGAGCCCGACGACGGTCGCTGCCGGGTCGACCAGCACCGCCTCCACCCCGTGCGCGCGAAGCTGCTCGCGGGCGGTCAGCATCATCCGTCGGGTGACGGCGGCGGTCTCGTCGACGCCGCGGATGTCCAGCACGATGACGTCGACGGCGTCGGCATCCCGGGTGAGCCGGCGGACGACCGATTCCGCGCCGGCGAACAGCAGGTCGCCGTGCAGCTCGTACACCCGGGCCCGGCGGCCGACCCCCAGCAACAGGTCCTGCTCGGCGGGGCCGCGGCGGCGCCGGGACGGCCGGTCGATCACATCGTAGGACGCCCGCACCGCGGACCGCGCGGCCCGGCTGACGTGCAGGAAGTGCAGCTCCAGGTCTCGTGAAAGGCGACGACAGGCGGCGGCTCCGCGCACGCTGTTGCCGTGTGCGTCCAGGCGCGGCGAGAAGACGGCGAGCCCGAGCTGGCCTGGCAGCACCGCGAGGATGCCGCCGCCCACCCCGCTTTTGGCCGGCAGGCCGACCTCGGTGACCCAGTCGCCGGCCGCGTTGTACATACCGCAGGTGGTCATCACCGACAGCACCCGCTCGTTGGTCGCCGAGTCCAGGAGCCGGTCGCCAGTGATCGGGTGCACGCCGCTGTCGGCCAGAGTCGCGGCCATCAGGCTCAGGTCGCGGCAGTCCACCTCGATCGAGCACTGCCGGAAGTACACGCCGAGGGTGGTCGGCGGGTCCTCCTCCAGGATCCCGTAGCTGCGCAGCAGGTAGCCGATCGCCCGGTTCCGGTTGCCGGTGCGGTCCTCCGACTCGAACATCTCCTGATTCAGGTCGAGCTCGCGCCCGGCGAAGCGGGAGTAGAACTGCCGGATCCGCGCGAACCGATCCTGGACCGTGTCACCGCGGACCAGGGAGGCGCAGGTGATCGCCCCGGCGTTGATCATCGGATTGCGCGGACGCTCGGTGACCGGGTCGAGGCTGATCTCGTTGAACGGTTCACCCGACGGCTCGACGTCGACCTTGCCCGCCACCGCTTGCAGGCCCCGGTCGGCCAGCGCCAGCGCGTAGGTGAACGGCTTGGAGATCGACTGGATGGCAAACCGTTTGCGGCTGTCCCCGGCCTCGTACACATAGCCGTCGCTGGTGGCCAGGCAGATGGCGAACGAGTCCGGGTCGACGCGGGAGAGCTCGGGAATGTAGTCGGCGACCGACCCCGACCGCTCCCCGATCAGGTCCCGATAGATGCCGTCGATGTACTGCTGGACCAGCGATTCCATGGGGACCAGTTGATCATGGCGCTCCGCCTCGGAAAACGCGGCGTGTCGGGGAATCTGTCGGTGTGTCGCCGACTGCGCGCCATGATCAAACCCGGAGGGGGACCTCACCCCGGAGCGGGGGACCTCAACCCGGGGCCGGCCAGGCGGCCAGGCGTCGCCGGCTGGTGAACCGGCGACGTTCGCCGGTGAACGGGTCGTCGAACTCGATCGATTTCGCCAGCAGCTGCAGCGGGCTGGAGTAGTCGTCGCGGGGCGTGTCCAGCAAGTCCGGGTAGAAGTTGTCGCCGACGATCGGCAGACCCAGCGAGGTCATGTGCAGCCGCAGCTGATGCACCTTGCCGGTCGCGGGATGCAACCCGTACAGGCCCAGGCTCCCGTTGGCCGCACGCAGCTCGATCCACGTGCGTGCGTTCGGCTCCCCCGGAACCTGTTGGGCGGTGGGCGTTCCCCGGTGCTTGACGATCCTCGACTCGACGGTCGCTGGCAGCTCGAGATCCGGCCGATAGGCGGCGACCGCCTCGTAGTACTTGGTGACCTTCCGCTTGGCGAACAAGGTCTGGTAGGCGCCACGCTGCTCCGGCCGCAGCGAGAACACCAGGACGCCGGCGGTCACCCGGTCCAGCCGGTGGATCGGGCTGAGATCGGGCAGGTCCAGCTGCCGGCGCAGCCGCACCAGCGCCGACTCCACCACGTGCAGGCCGCGGGGCATGGTGGACAGGAAGTGCGGCTTGTCCACGACAAGCAGATCGCTGTCCCGGTACAGGATCTCGATCTCGAAGGGCACCCGCGGCTCGGGTGCCGGATCCCGGTACATGAACACCCAGAGCTCCGGTACGAACGGGGTCGAAGCGCCGATCACCATGCCGTCGCCGTCCACCACCTCACCGGCGGCGACCTTCTCCCGCACCCGGACGGCGTCCCCGGCGAACCGCTCGACGAGGTAGTCCAGGACGGTCCGCGGCCCCTCCTCGGGAAGGCGGATCCGGCTCGGGTTGAGCCCGTTTCGGACCGGAAGTGGGGCCTTGCGCACGACCGCCACGATAGGGCAACCCCGCGCCGTGGCCGGCCGCGGTGGCGGGGAGGCGACGGATAAGTCCCGCTGCGCAACCCGCCGAACGGCAAGCCCGACCCCGCGCTGATCAGCTCGAAACCAAAGGCGACCGTTACGTCCTATATGCGCGGTCCAGCACAGGCCCCGGGGACCCGCGCTGATCCAACAACCACTTTCGCGCCGGATTCGTCCGGTTCGGTGGTTCTTTGATCAGCGCGGTGCGGCCTGGGCGCTGGTCGCGAGCGCGACCCCGGTTTCAACCTGATGGGACGGTCCCGGGGGCCGGCCCGCGGTTCCAATGCTCACTCTTGCGTCGCTTTCGTCCGATTTGGTGGTCTTTTGATCAGCGCGGCGCGGCCAGCCGGCGCCCAGCCGCCGCCCAGCCGGCGCCCGTCCTCGTCAGCCCGCCTCCGCCCGCCGGACTACCGTTCGATGGCATGGCATCGGAGAGCACCCGGCGATCGAAGAAGCCAGCCGAGACGCGCGACGGCGTCGAGCTGACGAATCTGGATGTGCCGCTGTCCGACGGTGAGGAGACCAAGCGGGAACTGGTCGACTACCTGGACGCGGTCGCGGACCGGCTCGTCCCGGTGCTGGCGGACCGCCCGCTGTCGGTGGTGCGGGTGCGGCCGGGGCAGCCGGCGTTCATGCAGAAGAACCTGCCGAAGTACACCCCGGACTGGGTACGGACGACGCAGGTGTGGGCGTACGCCTCGCATCGGGAGATCCGGTATGCCCTGTGCAATGACCGGCGGACCCTGCTGTGGTTCGCCAACCAGCGGGCCGTCGAGTACCACCCGACTTTGATCCCGGAC
>JBIOVW010000579.1:0-2991 GCA_044867945.1 Nakamurella sp.
CGCCGGAGCCGACATCGCCGTAAGGTTCGACGGGGTCACTCACCTGCACCGAACGGTCCATACCGCCCATCGCTCCGCTGGGTCGACGCTGGCACACTTCTGACCGGACGCCCACATGCGGGCGACACCGTGCGCGGAGCGTATCGCCGCCCGGGCGCCGACCGGTGGAGGCGCACAGGGGCCGGCCGCCGGTGCCGTTGGCCGTTGATGACCGCCACGCTGCGTCAACCCGGCGCCGACCCGGGCAAATCGGGCGCGAGTTCGCCGCGTTGATCAGCGTGGCGGCTTGGCGTTGCTGCCACGGCCCGCCGGCGACCGAGCAGGGCGGCGTACCGGTCCCGGCGCGGCCAGAAGTCGGTCTCCCGGATCTGCAACAGGGCCACGAATCCGCACAGCACGACCAGCGGCAGCACCTTGGGCGGCCACGTCTCCCCCAGCGGAGGCGACCCGACAGCCAGCGCGGTACCGAGCGCGACCGCGCCTGTCCCCCACGGGTTCGGCCTGCGGACCGCGGCGAGGAACAGCGGGAGGAGGGTGAGCAGCGAGTACATCCAGGCGATGGGCAGCAGCGCGACGGTCAACCACACGGTTGGCCAGAACGAGTCCTTGGTCAGCAGCGCGGCCCCCACCGTCAGCGTCACCAACCCGCCGATGGCCAGCCACGACGGGATGCCCAGCTCGCCAGCCAGGTTCAGCACGGCCGCGTTGTCACCCCGGGCGGCATTGAGGGCGATCGCCTCGACGCCGACGTCCAGGTATCGGCTCCACGTGGCGGGATACAAGAGCACGGGGATGACGGCGAGCACGGCCATGAAGCCGGCGGTGAACAGCACCGGCTTCCAGCGCAACGTCAACAGGAACGGAAGGAGCAGGATCAGCCCGCTCGCCTTGGGCGCGGCGGCCACGGTCAACCCGACCGCGGCCAGCAGCGGGTGGTCCCGGTAGCGGTATGCGAGCGCGATTCCCAGCCCGATCAGCGGGACCACGTTGCCGATCGCGTAGGCGCCGGGCCAGACGACGCAGATGGCTACCCCGATGGGTGCGGCATAGCCGATCCGCACTCCCATCAACAGGATCGTGCCGATCACCACGAACAGCATCAGCACGGTCCACGCGGTCAACGCATTCTGGTAGCTCAAGAAGGCGAACGGCAGCACGACTGCCACGGTTGTCGGTGGGTGCGGGTTGGCCAGATTGACCGGCCAGGGCGGCATGCCGTACCTGTCGAAGATCTCCGCCGACACGCCGTACGGGTCTTCACCGTGGACCAGGGCAACCGCGCTCGCGTAGTCGACCTGGAAATCGGTGGTGACCCGCTTGCCGGCGGTCTCCTGCAGAAACGCGTTGATCGAGCCGGCCGTCGCGTTCATCCCGGCCTGCTCGTCCGGCAACACGACGTTGCGCACGACGAGCGCCATGAAAAGGGCGGCGATGACGTAGACCAGCACTGCGATGACGCCTTTGCGCATCGTCACCTCCCAAGGTCACCGGCCGGCATCGGATGACATCAGCTCGGCAGGACCCGGACACCCTCAGACGAGACGGCACAGACACGTCCGTCGAAGCCATGCTCCCGCATCCACTGTGCGAGCGCGGTTCCATCATCGCTGCCCACCTGCCCGGGGTAGTCGACCGGGTCGGCGCGGCTGTAGCCCTGTGGGGTCGGCAGCCCCGACAAGGTGGCGAAGACGACCGCCTCGACCGGGTTTTTCCAGGCCGGCCCGTCCGGCTCCTCGTTCAGCAGGATGACCGCGTCACACGACTGCCGGGCCGGCTCGATCTGCGCCAGCAGCGCAGGCGGGAGCAACTGGTCCCGGGTCCAGTGGGTGTCGACCACCCGTTGCATCTCGACGAACATCAGGCCGGAGAGCACGCCCGCCCCGATCGCGAACGCGGTCGGCCGCCACGGCCCCCGGCGCAGCCAGCCCGAACGCTCGCAGACCAGTTCCAATGACCGGAGGATGACGAAGAACGCCACCGCGTACAGGATCGTCATGACCCGGAACGGGGCCCGCACCGCCTCCATGCCCGGCACGTTGAGCCACAGGAGCTTGTACAGGCTCAGGCCACGCTCGTCGATCAGGAAGAGCGCGATCACCGCCACCACCGTCAGGCAAGCGGCGAGCAGCCCGGCCCGACCCACCCCCGGTGGCTGACGGTCGACGTCCGGCGCGGTGCCGCGGCGGGCCAGCACCACCGACCGGAACACGGCAAGCCCCGCGAAGATGAAGGCCACCAGCAGGATCGGGGTGAACCCGCGCTGCTGCTCGTAGTTGGACTGGCCGAGGTCGGGCAGTGCGGCGTAGAGCCCGGCCCAGATCCCGCCGCCACCGTCCTTGGTGTTGATGACGTCCGACCAACGAGGGCTGTAGGCCACCACGTCGATCCAGCCAGGCTCGGGCAGCAGTCCGCGGCTCGGCAGGTAGACCCAGAGCACCGCGCCCCACAGCACGACGAACAGCACCGCGAGCACGACGCCCGGCACGGATCGCAGGGTGCGCCACAGATCGCCGGCCACCTGCCGGACCGTTCGGGCGATCCCCGGACCCGAGCTCACCAAGGCCAGGGCCAGCCCCAGGACGCCGACCACGATGCCGCCCAGCACCAGCGCGTACCAGGAGGACAGACCCAGCAGCGGCGGCACCACCACCAGCAGCGCGATGCCCCGCCGGACGTGCCGGCGGCTGATCAGGTCGTGCAGCCCGACGAACACCCAGGACACCGACAGCAGGCCGAACAGCTGCACGTGGCTGAGCCCGACCAGGATCGGATACGACGCGACCGACAGGACGACGAACGCGACCTGGCTCCACCGGCTGCGCAGGAACTGCGTGGCCACGGCGGCGACTCCCAGCGCTCCGACCAGAAAGAATGTGATTCCGGCAATGAGCCAGGAGTTGATCTGATCGAATCCGAGCAACCGTGCCAGGGAATAGAGCTGACCCTGGACGAGAAATGCGTCGCTGGATCCGAGCATATTCGGCAGCGGGA
>JBIOVW010000580.1:0-17549 GCA_044867945.1 Nakamurella sp.
TCATCGTCCGTTCACCGGCTGCGTGCCGATGGTCGCCGAATGCGACCTATCCTCGGATCATGCGCGAGGGTTACCATCTACGGCTCGCCGAACTCGGCGAGCATGGATCATCAATGTGCCAAGTCGCCAGCGACGCACTCAGGGACGCGACGCAGGCGTTGCTGGACGCCGATCTCGCACTGGCCGAGCGGGTGATCGCCGCCGACGTCCAGCTCGACGAGATGCGGGCAAACGCGGAGAAGGTCGCCGTGGAGCTGCTGGCCCTCGAGGCGCCGGTGGCCCGTGACCTGCGGATCGTTGTGTCGGCGCTGTGGATCGTGGCCGACCTGCAGCGGATGGGCGCGTTGGCCATCCACGTGGCGAAGGCCGCTCGCCGGCGTCACCCCGCCCACGTCATCCCCGCCGACGTCCGGCCGATCGTGGAGCGGATGGGCCGGGTCGGGGTGCACCTGGCCGACCAGGCCGGGACGGTGCTGCGTACCCGCGACGTCGACATGGCCCGCCAACTGGAGGTCGAGGACGACCTCATGGACGACCTGCAGCGCGACCTGTACAACTCCCTGCTTGCCCCGACCTGGCGGCACGGTGTGGCACCGGCTGTCGACATCTCGCTGCTCGCCCGCTTCTACGAGCGGTTCGCCGACCATGCAGTGTCCATCGCCCGGCGGGTGGTCTATCTGGTGACGGGCGAGAACGTCGGCGGCGACACCACCCCGGCCTTCGCATCGCGCGACTGAACGGCCGCCCACCGTTCTGCCGACGGGTTCGCTGATCTTTCCCGCGCTTCAACGGCGGGTGGGCCCCGCCGGGACCGTCCCATCAAGGTCGAAACCAAGGTGACCGTTACGTCCTATATGCGCGGTCCGGCACAGGCCCGTGGGACCCGCGCTGATCCAACAACCACTTTCGCGCCGGATTCGTCCGGTTCGGTGAATCTTTGATCAGCGCGGTGCGGTCTGGGTGCTGGGGTCGATCGCGACCCCGGTTTCAACCTGATGGGACGGTCCCGCCCGGGGCCGGCCTGCCGTTCAAAAGCCCGGAAGTGCGCCGGATTCGTCCGGTTCGTTGGTTCTTGGATCAGCGCGGCCGGGCTCGGTTGCCGTGGTCAGGCCGTGCGCTGATCTTTCCTGCGCGGAACTGGCAAACGGGCGCCGAAGCGTGGTCTTGTACGGCAAATTGGCCCCCAGCGGGCCGTCTCCTCGGCGGTTGAAACGGCAGCGATGGCTCGGTCGGCAGAGGTGGTCCGGTGAAATCCACCTGAGCAGCTTTCCTGAGCTGCTGGTGCGGACGTCGTCGCGGCGCGGCCAGTTGGGCGCAGCCAGGATCCCGTGACCACTGCGGTCGGACTGCCCAAATCCACAGGGGCAGCTTTCTTGGCCTGCTGAGGTGGACTTCGGCCGACCCGCGGTTCGGAACGGACTGGATAGGCCGCGGTGGGGTCCGCGCGGGGTGGCTCTTCGGGTCCGGCAGTGGGCATTCACGTGCCGACCCGAGGGGTATTCCTGACGCAACGGTCACCTTGAGCTTCGACTGATCAGCCAACCGCCTGAACGAGCGGCGGGGGCGGCTCAGCCGAAGCGTCCGGAGATGTAGTCCTCGGTGGCCTTCTCGCTGGGGTTGGAGAAGATCTTCGCGGTGTCGTCGTACTCGACCAGCCGGCCCGGCTGCCCGACGCCGGCCAGGTTGAAGAACGCCGTCCGGTCGGACACCCGGGCCGCCTGCTGCATGTTGTGCGTGACGATGACGATCGTGTAGCGGGTCTTAAGCTCGGTGATCAGGTCCTCGATGGCCAGCGTCGAGATCGGGTCGAGGGCGGAGCAGGGCTCGTCCATCAGCAGCACCGACGGCTCGACCGCGATCGCCCGGGCGATGCACAGCCGTTGCTGCTGACCGCCGGACAGGCCGGCTCCGGGCCGGTTGAGGCGCTGCTTGACCTCCTCCCAGAGGTTGGCACCCTTGAGCGAGCGCTCGACGATGTCGTCCATCGCGCTCTTGTTCTTCTTGGTGCCGGCGATCTTGTATCCGGCGATCACGTTGTCGTAGATCGACATCGTGGGGAACGGGTTCGGCTTCTGGAACACCATGCCGACGGTGCGTCGCACGTTGACGGGGTCGACGCCGGGCCCGTACAGGTCCTCGCCGTCCAGCAGCACCCGGCCGGACACCCGCCCGCCGGGGATCACCTCGTGCATCCGGTTGAGCACCCGCAGGAAGGTCGACTTGCCGCAGCCGGAGGGCCCGATGAACGCGGTCACCGACAGCGGCGCGATGTTGATGGAGGCGTCCTGCACGGCGAGGAAGTCGCCGTAGAACACGTTGACGTCCTCGACGTCGATGCGCTTGGCCATATCGGTTTCTCCGGGAGATTCAGCTGGTCTTGGGCTTGGCGAGGCGGGCGAGCAGTCGGGCGCCGATGTTGAGGATCAGCACCAGCAGCACCAGGGTCAGCGCGGCGCCCCAGGCCCGGGCCTCGGTCAGCTCGTTGGAGGTGGTGCCGGAGCGCTTGCCGAGCTGGTCCCAGACCATCATCGGCAGCGTCGCCTGGTCGCCCGAGAACGGGCTGAAGTTGATCGACGCGGTATACCCGGTGAGCAGGATCAGCGGCGCGGTCTCGCCGGCGACGCGGGCGATGGCCAACAGGGACGAGGTGATCAGCCCGGACATCGCGGTCGGCAGCACGACCCTGATGATCGTGCGCCACTTGGGCACGCCCAGCGCGTACGAGGCGTCCCGCAGGTCCCGCGGCACCAGCTTGAGCATCTCCTCGGACGCCCGCACCGACACCGGGACCATCAGGATGGCCAGCGCGATGGCGCCGGCCGCGCCGAACGGTCGCAGGCCGAAGCCGAGCAGCAGGAAGGTGTAGACGAACAGGCCGGCGACGATGGACGGCACCCCGGTCATCACGTCGACGAAGAAGGTGACGGTCTTGGCGAATCTGCCCCGCCCGTATTCGACCAGGTATATCGCGGTGAAGATGCCGATGGGGAGTGCGATGACGGCGGCGATCGCCACCTGCTGCAGTGTGCCGATCAGTGCGTGGTAGAGACCGCCGCCCTCCATTCGGCTCGTCACGCCGTTCATCGACCGTAGGAAGAAGTCGCTGGAGAACACCGAGATGCCCTTGATCCCGATGTAGGTCAGGATCAGCACCAGCGGCACGATCGCGGCGAGGAAGGACGCGTAGATCAGGGTGGAGGCGAACCGGTTCTTGGCCTGCCGCCGGCCCTCCACGTTGACCGACCACACCGTCAGCACGATGACGAACAGCGCTGCCGCCGCGAAGAACGTGGTGTACCAGCCGGTCCAGTCGCAGAGCCGACGCAGCAGGACGGCGAGGCCGATCGCGGCCGCCGCGCTTGCGTAGGGCGCCCATGTCGGCAGCCGGGCCCCGACAAGTTCGGACCGCAGCGCCGGGTTAGCCGTTGCCGTGGCGCTCGTCATGCCGCCGCCCTTCCGAGGCACCTCGCGAACTCGGTCGCCCCGGCACGATGCCGGTGATTCGCTCGGCAGGCCTCGCTCATGTGAACTCCTTGCGTCGCGCGATGACAATGCGGGCCGCGGTGTTGACGACCAGGGTGATCACGAACAGGAACAGGCCCGCGGCGATCAGCGCGGCGATCGCGACCGGCGACCCGCCGGCCTCACCGAACTTCAGCGCGATGGTGGAGGCGAAGGTGTCGCCGCCGGGCTCGGTGATGTGCCAGTTGATCCGGAAGCCCGAGTTGAGCACCAGGGCCACCGCGATGGTCTCACCCAGCGCCCGGCCCAGGCCGAGCATGGCGGCGGAGATGATGCCGGCCCGGCCGAACGGGACCACCGCCGTGCGGATCATCTCCCACTTCGTCGCGCCCAGCGCCCACGCGGCGTCCACGGTCTCCCGCGGCACCTGCAGGAACACCTCGCGGCAAACCGCGGAGACGATCGGGATGATCATGATCGCCAACACGATTCCGGCGATCAGCAGCGACTTGCCGAACTGGTCGACGGTCGTGGCGGTGGTGTTGTCGAACAGCGGGATCCAGCCGAAGTACTCGCTCATCCACGCCTGGAAGCCCTTGGTCTCCGGGATCAGAAAGTAAAGGCCCCACATGCCGAACACCAACGACGGCACCGCGGCCAGCAGGTCGACGATCGCGCCGAGCGTGGTGGCCGCCCGTCGGGACGCGTAGTGCGAGATGAACAGGGCAATGCCGACTGCGATCGGAACGCCGACGAACATCGCGATGAACGCCGACATCACGGTGCCGAAGAACACCGCGGCCATGCCGAACACCGGCGGGTTGCCCTGCGGGTTCCAGGTCTGGGTGGTGAACAGGTTGCCGGTGTTGCCGGTGAACGCCGGGATCGCCTTCCACACCAGAAAGATGGCGATCGCGGCCATCACGATCAGCAGGATCGCCCCGGACCCGGCGGCGAGCGCCTTGAACACCCGGTCGCCCATCCGGACGGATCGGCCCGAGATGCCCGCCTCCGGCCGCCCGTCCGGCAGCACCGTCCCCGGCTTGTCGACCTTGTCCGCCGTGTCCGGGGTCGGTCCGCCGATCAGCGGATTGACCCCGGGCACCCCCTGAGCGGCTATCTCGAACGGGTCGTCCGTCCGCGAATTGTCTCCGGCCGTCTGAACCATCGCTCCTCGGCTTGGTGTGTAGGGTGCGCGGTCAGCCGATGGACGAGACCGACGCGATGACCTGCTCCTGGATCGAGCCGGGCAGCGGCGCGGCGCCCAACTCGTCCAGGGACGCCTGGCCTTCGGTGGCGGTGTAACCCAGGAACGAGCGCAACAACGGCGCCACGTCCGCGGCGTTGCCGGCGGAGCAGGCAATCTCGTAAGTGACCAGGATCAGCGGATAGGCGCCGGCCTCCGTGGTCGCGTAGTCCAGCTTGAGGGCCAGGTCCTTGCCGGTGCCTACCACCTGCGCCGCCTCAACAGCCTTGCCGGCGGACTCGGCGGTCAGTTCGACCGCGCCACCGCCGTTGTCGATCTGCGCGACGTTCAGCCCGTCGTCGAGCGCGAAGCCCCACTCCACGTAGCCGATGGACCCGTCGGTGCTGGCGACCTGCTTGGACACACCATCACTGCCCTGGGCAGCGACTCCGCCCGGCGCGGACCAGGCCTTGGCAGGGTCGAACGACCAGGCGTCCGGCGCCGCAGCCTTCAGGTACTTGGTGAAGTTCTCGGTGGTGCCGGAGTCCTCGGCGCGGTGCACGGCCTGAATGCCGGTCGACGGCAGCGTCACGCCCGGGTTGATCGCGGCGATCGCCGGATCGTTCCAGGTGCTGATGGTTCCGGCGAAGATCCCCGCGGTGACCACCGGGGTCAGGATCAGCTGGTCGACCCCCGACACGTTGTACGCCAGCGCGATCGGACCGGTGACCATCGGCAGGTTCAGCGCCGCATTGTTCGCGCAGCGCTGGGACTGGGCCTGCGACGCCTGGTCGTCGGTGAGGGCCGAGTCGGAGCCGGCGAAGTCGACCTGGTTGGCGATGAAGTCCTGGATGCCCTTGCCCGAGCCGCCGCCGCCGTAGGCGTTGAGGTTGGCGCCGCACAGCGCGTTGTAGTCGGCGATCCACTGCTCCATGACCTTGCCCTGGGCGGTCGATCCGGAGGACCGCAGCGATCCGGTCTCGCAAGTGAAACCGGCGCCCTCGAAGGTGGTGCCGCCCACCGCCGCCTCCGATACGTCGGCCACCGCCGAGCCTCCCGCCGCAGTCGTCGTGGTCGTGTTGTTGTCGCTGCCGCAGGCCGCCAGCATCATGGCTCCGGATGCCAGGAGCGCCGCAAGGCCGGCCCGTCGCGTGATCTTCACGCCAATTCCTCCGTTGGGGTCATCGTCGCTCGTTGTCGCGACCCGAACTTTGCGGAGCGCCTGGGCCGTCAACGATCCGGACGCTAGGCGGCCGTCGGGAACGCAATCCCCACGGCAGGTGAACGCCGGGTGAACCGCCGGGTGAGCGGGTGTGAGGACGACCACCCGCAACGATGCGCAGGCATGATCCGGCTTCGTGGCCCGAGAGTCAGCCGGTCGTCGGCCGGTACACCACGTTCCGCAGGTGTTCGGTGAACCCCATGCGTTCGTAGAGCCGCAGGGCCCGAGCGTTGTCGCCCTCGACGTAGAGCATCACCGTGTCCAGCCCCAGTTCGGCCAGGTGCCGCAGGCCCGCCTCGGCCAGGAGCCCACCCAGCCCGCGGACCCCGGCGTCCGGATCGACGCCCAGCA
The DNA here is from genome assembly GCA_044867945.1 of Nakamurella sp. Lineage (GTDB taxonomy): Bacteria > Actinomycetota > Actinomycetes > Mycobacteriales > Nakamurellaceae > Nakamurella. Next base: position 6,222 of record JBIOVW010000580.1, read on the forward strand.
CGTAGATCTCGCCGATCGCGCCGGCCGGCCCCGTGGCGGCGCCGGAGCTGCGGTCCTGCCGATGCACCTTGGTCCAGTGGAACCCGAGCAGCTCGCCCCCTGGGTCGCTGACGGCGAGGAAGAATCCCGCCGGGTCGAACCAGTCCTGCGCCATCTCGTCCCGGAGCCCGGCCAGGTCGAGGCGGCCCTGCTCCGGGTGGGTGGCGAACGCCCTTGCATTGACGCGGAGGAAGGCGCCCTCGTCCCGGCCGGGTTCGAAGGTGCGGATCCGCACCCCGGGCGGAACCTGCCCGCCGTCCGGCCCCGCCGGCAGCGGCCGGCGCATCTGCAGCAGTACCCGGGTGGGCCGCAGGTTCAGCCGGGCGGCGACCTTCCGGGCCGCCGGCAGATCGCCGTAGGCCCAGACGGCGCCCTGATGCTCGATGGCCGCCCGGACCAGCGCGGTGCCCAGCCCCCGGCCCCGCTCGGTAGGCGCGACGGTGACCTCGGCCGGGTCCCCCGCAAGGGCCACCGCCGCCCCGGTCAGCGAGTCAGGATCCTGGACAGTGTCATGTACGGCGAGCACATCGGCGGCGCCGGTGCGCACGGCGTCGAACACGTGATCGGAGACGGGCGCGACGGCGTCGGCGGCGGCGGCGCGGTCGATCAGCGCTCGCAGGCCGGGGAGCCCGCCGGTGTGGTGTGCCCAGTCACCGTGAGCGAACCCGCCCGCGGTGTTCACGCCGGGGTGCCGGCCGATTCGCCCCGGACGGCCGATCGGGCGGGCGGGACCATCTTGTAGCCGACGTTTCGGACGGTCCCGATCAGCGCCTCGTGCTCGGAGCCGAGTTTGGCGCGCAGGCGCCGCACGTGCACGTCGACCGTGCGGGTGCCGCCGAAGAAGTCGTAGCCCCAGACCTCGGTGACCAACTGCTCCCGGGTGAAGACCCGTCCGGGGTGTTGTGCGAGGAACTTGAGGAGTTCGAATTCCTTGTAGGTGAGTTCGAGGGGGCGTCCCCGCAGCCGGGCGGTGTAGGTGTCCTCCTCGATGGTCAGGTCGCCGAGGCTGATCATCCCGGAGTTCGCCGAGTTCGTGGTGCGGGCGGCGAGCAGCCGCAGGCGCGCGTGCACCTCTGCCGGGCCGGCGGAGGCCAGCACCACGTCGGACACCCCCCACTCGGGGCCGATCGCGACCATGCCCCCTTCGGTGACGATGGCCAGGATGGACACCGCGAGCCCGTCGGCGCCGAGCAGCCGGCACAGCGTGCGCGCCGCGGCCAGGTCGTGCCGGGCGTCCAGCAGCAGCAGGTCATACGGGCCGGAGGTGACCAGCGATGCGGCCTCCGGGGCGGCCGAGCGGATGCGGACGGGAAGCAGGTCGACCGCCGGCAACACCGAAGCGGGGCTGGGGTCGGTGGTGAGCAGCAGGAGTTCCATGCCATCTTCTCCTTACCCGCGGTTCACCGTGATCGAGTCTAATGTCGCATTCTTGCTGCGGTCCTGCGTGGCGCCACGTCCACCTCACGGCGCGACGACGTCGCTGTGAGCTTTTCAGTTACGGAATTACCAGGCATGTATGACGCGTGTGTAACACGAATCACGTTCTCGCAGGTCGGGCCGGACGAGTGTGACATGATCCGCAGAATGCCCGACAACGTTGGCGGTGTCTCCCGCCCGCCTGCCCTCACCCGGAATTCGGATCGAGAGCGGCCAGGCCGGCTGGTCACCCGTCGACCCCTCGTTGGCGTCGGGTACCACGCCGGCGCGGCGGCGGCCGCGGGCGATCGATGATGCGCTCATCACCCGCACCCAAGACGCACATGACGGGCAGCGGGTTCCACTGCACGACCCGCGACGGTGTGACGCTGTCCGGGGTGCAGGTATCCGGCGACGTCGGCGAGCCCGCGTTCGTCCTGGCCCACGGCTTCAGCCACGGCATCGCCAAGCCGGCTACCCGAGCGGCCATCGAGTCGTTCGCTCGGCACGGAGCGGTCGTCGCGGCCGACTTCCGCGGGCACGGCCGGTCGGCGGGACGGTCCTCGGTCGGTCGGGACGAGGTGCTGGACCTGGACGCCGTGGTCGGCTGGACCCGCGCGCAGGGTTACCCGTCGGTGACGATCGTCGGGTTCTCGATGGGCGCCGCGGTGGCCCTGCGGCACGCGGCGCTGGGGGTCGATCGCCCGGACGCGGTGGTTTCGGTCTCCGCGCCCTCACGCTGGTACGTCCGGGAGAGCGTGCAGATGCGGCGGCTGCACTGGCTGCTCGAGCACCCGCTCGCTGTGCGGTTGGGGGCGGCACTCGGGGTCCGCCTGGACGAACCGTGGTCGGACCTGCCGGCCAGTCCGGTCGAGGTCGCTGCCGACATTGTGGTGCCGTTGCTGCTGGTGCACGGCACCGAGGACGACTACTTCGGCCCAGCGCACGCGATCGCGCTGCAGGACGCGGCCAAGGCCGGGGAACTGTGGATCGAGCCGGGGATGGGGCACGGGGAGACCGCACTGACGCCCGGGTTGGCCGGCCGGATCGCGGCGTGGTCGGTCCAGGCGACTACCGCGGGCGCTCGATCAACAGAAAGGACCCAGTCGCCTGACACACTCGGAATGTGCGCAAGTTCCTGATCATCCTGGTCGTGCTGGCCGTACTGCTGGTGGCGGCCGACTTCGCCGGCCGCGCCTACGCCGAGAACCGGGCCGCCGGCGCCGTGCAGTCCGAACTGGGGTTGACGACGCCGCCCGACGTGTCGATCGAGGGCTTTCCGTTCCTGTGGCACGCGGTCCGGGGTTCGTATCCAGAGGTGATCATCACTGCCTCGGACGTGGACGAAAGTGCGCTGCCCGGCACTCGGGCGCAGGTCGACCTGACCACGGTGACGCTGCCCCTGCGGGACGCGCTGGCCGGCGACACCTCGAACCTGACCGCGCAGGCGACCGCCCTGCAGGTCGTCATCCCCCTGTCGTCGCTGCAGGCCGCGCTCCCCCGGCAGAACGTCACCCTCGCCGCCGGCCCGAACGGAACGCTCCAGGTCAGCGGGACCGTCGCGGTTGCCGGGGTGAACATCCCGGTCACCGGCACCGCCACGCTGTCGGTGGCGAACGACACACTGACACTGAGCGTGGACAGCCTGTCCGCGGCCGGCATCGACCTGACGCCACTGGCCGAGCGGGCGGCGTCCGCCCTGGCTTCCGGACTCACGACGACGGTCCCGCTGACCGGCCTGCCGTTCACCGTGACCTCCGGCGACGTGCGGGTGGCCGGCGGTGACGTGGTGGTCACCGTGAACACCGGGCCGGTCACGTTCCAGGAGCTGCGCGGCTGAAAACCTCGGCTGGATCGTGTGAGAACGGTGCGGCCAAACCGCACGCGATTCACACAATCCGCTGGATTGGGCCTGGCCTGGGGAAGGTCGCACGCCGCATGCGTGGTGCGATGTCCCCTCGCGTCGTGCGAAGATTCCCCCGGCCACGTGAATGCCTTCCGTGGACGGCGCCGGCACCTTCGCCCGAGCCGACCCGCCCAGCGCGCCGGTCTGCTCGACGACATCCTCGTGGCCGGCGAGGGAGACTGACGCGATAGTGCCCGATGTCCGGATCGAGCGTCAATTCCCGCGCGGATGTCCTGCTACCGTTATCTCCATGGGCCCGTTGCTGACCAGCCGGCGCGCCGTCGACCTCGTGCGCGTCGGCAGCGCTCTCTGTTGCAGCGACCCCGGGTGCCCTGTCTTCTGCTGCTGACCCTTTCGCGCAGCCGCACCCGTTCATCGATCTCAGCGCTCGGAGATCCCGCTGCGCGCGGATCGTCGCAGGCGTTCGCCTGAACCCTGCCGCCTCGGCATGTCCCAACCACCGCACCACCCTGCAAGGAGCAGCCGCATGAGCCGCGAGGACTCCCTCGTCACGACCGAATGGGCAGAGCAGAACCTGTCCACCCCCGGCATCGTCTTCGTCGAGGTCGACGAGGACACCACTGCGTACGACGGCGGGCACATCCCGGGCGCCGTCCGGATCAACTGGAAGACCGAACTGCAGGATCCGGTCCGCCGCGACTTCGTCGACCGCGCCGGCTTCGAGAAGCTGTTGTCGGCCAAGGGCGTCTCCAACGACGACACCGTCGTGCTGTACGGCGGCAACAACAACTGGTTCGCCGCCTACGCCTACTGGTACTTCAAGCTGTACGGGCACCAGGACGTCAAACTGGTCGACGGCGGCCGCAAGAAGTGGGAGCTGGACGGCCGCGCGCTGACCAGCGACGTGGCGGACCGGGTGGAGACCACCTACACCGCCAAGGATCAGGACCTGTCGATCCGGGCCCTGCGGGACGAGGTCATCGCCGCCATCGGCGTACAGAACCTGGTCGACGTCCGCTCGCCGGATGAGTTCTCCGGCAAGCTGTTCGCGCCGGCGCACCTGCCGCAGGAGGCCGCGCAGCGTGCCGGTCACATCCCCACCGCGCTGAACGTGCCGTGGTCCAAGGCCGCGAACGAGGACGGCACCTTCAAGTCCGACACCGAGCTCACCGAGCTGTACACCGAGGTCGGCCTGGACGACGAGAAGGACACCATCGCCTACTGCCGGATCGGCGAGCGCTCCAGCCACACCTGGTTCGTGCTCACCGAGATCCTCGGCAAGCGCAACGTCAAGAACTACGACGGCTCCTGGACCGAGTACGGCTCGCTGGTCGGCGTGCCGGTTGAGCTCGGCTCCTGACCGCATCCCCGTTGGAAGAAAGAAGAGGACTGAACAATATGTCATGTGCTGCCCCCGATCAGGGGTTCGAGATCCCGGCCGGCGTGGACGTGGCGACCCAGGCGGTCGTGCAGGGCAAGGTCTGCAAGGACACGGAGCCGGTCGCCGGCGCGTTCGTCCGCCTGCTGGATGCCACCGGCGAGTTCACCGCCGAGGTCGTCACCTCCACGGCCGGTGACTTCCGGTTCTACGCCGCTCCGGGCTCCTGGACCGTCCGCGCGCTGTCCCGCAGCGGCAACGGCCAGGCCACCGGCGACGTGACGCTGGGCATCAATCAGCTGGACATCGCGGTCGCCTGACCGTTCTGCCCGCTCGTCGAGGCGGGGTTCGGCTGCGGCCGGGCCCCGCCTTTGGCGTCTGCCGGGCGCGCGCGGTTCGGTTCGCTGAACTTTCCCGCGCCGAACGGGATGTTTCGGGCGCGAGTGCGCGGAGATGATCCGCGAACCGCCTGCGGACGGCGGCCCGCAGACGGCGCCGCGCCGGATGTGACGTCGTTCGCGACACGAGAGAGCCGTGCGGGGGTCGGGTTAGGCTGCCCGCGTGGAAATCTTCTTCACCGGCCTGCTCGTCGCGGTGGCCCTGTTGATCACGTGGTTCGCGTTCTACGTGGTCTACCGGCTGCTGCACGAGGACAAGTGACGGCTCCGGAGGGCCCGGCGCGGGACCCGCACGGACCGGATCCCCATCACGGACCCACCGCCGAGGAGATCGCGGGTCTGGTCGGCGCCGAGCGGACCGCCGGCGAGTACGTACCTGCGCCGGACCTCATTCCGCCCAGATATGAAGCCACCGCCCCCCACGACGGGCCGGTGACGGGCAGCGGAGACGCGGCCATCGTCGCCGCCGAGAAGCGTGCCGAGGCCACCCGCGGCCTGGACATCGCCGACATTCCGCCGCTGCCGATCCCCGGGGACACCGCCAACTTGCGCGCCCGGCCGGGCCTGCACCCAGACTGCCTGCCGCTGCTGCCGCTGGTCGGCGTATGGCGGGGCGTCGGCCGGTACGGCAACGAACCGGGCGAGAAGGATCCACAGTTCGGCCAGCAGATCGTCATCTCGCACGACGGCCGGCCGTTCCTGCGGTACGAGTCCGTCTGCTGGCTGCTCGGGCCGGACGGCTCGGTGAAGGGGCCGGGCAGCCGTGAGCTGGGCTTCTTCCGCCCCCAGCCGGACGGCGCGATCGAGCTGATGATCGCGCACGCCGAGGGCCGGATCGAGATGTTCTACGGCCGTCCGCGATCCGCGGCCGCGTGGGCGCTGTCCACCGACGCGGCCCTGCGCACGCCGACCGCTCCCCCGGTGGTCGGCGCGACCCGGCTGATCGGAATCACCCCAGACGGCAAGCTCGCCTACGTCGAGGAACGGGCGCACACCGACATCGAACTTGCCCCGCACTCATCGGCCGCGCTGGTTCGCATCGCCGGCTGACGCCGAACGCGGCCGACGGTCGGTCAACGCTGCGCGTCGATCCCGCTCAACTCAACCGGAACGGTGGGTAGCGGTCGGTGACCAGCAGGGTGGCGTAGGCGGTCACCCGCAGCGCCCACCGGCCGACACCCACCACGAAGTCGAACAGCGGGCGCGGGTAGCGACCGGTGAACAGGATCGCGAACCAGGCGATCACCACCGCAACAGCGGCGCCGATGCCGAGCACGGCCAGGACGATCAGGTGCGGCATCACCAGCAGCCATTTCACCAGCGGCAGCCAACGATTCAGATCCCTCCGGGAGTCGGGATAGTCGAGGTCCAGGTGCACCGACTGCTCCTCGACCGTGGAGGGGTACCGGTCGGTCAACAGCGCCGCGTACGCGCCGACCCTGGCCATGAACCGGTGCAGCTGCAGGGCGAAGTCGAACCACCATCGTGGATAACGCTGCCGGAAGACGACCATCAGCACGGTGGCCACGAACAATCCCCCGACGATGCCGCCGCCGGTCCGGCTGACGAAACTGACCACCTGCCCGGACTCGTTGATGACGGTAACCGAGGAGACGGCGGTCGCGGACAGAGCGCTGAGCACGATGGCGATCGGAATGATCCAGATGATCCGGAACGCGGTCGAAACCCGGTCCAGGCTCGCCGGGTAGTCGATGTCGAGCCGGGCCGCATACATGGACTTGGCTGCCGTCACTTGATCCACCACCTGAATGAGTGCCACATCCAGCATGACCGCGCGACCGGATGCCCGGCCTGAGTCCAAGGCCGTGAACGGCCGGGACCCTTGGCCCTGGTCGGCCGAGCTGGCGAGGGCGCCATCCGCGCTGGTCGCCCGACCTGCGAGGGGCGCCATTTCGGCCCGCCCTGTGCGCATTCGCGCCCGGGGGTCGATCATGGGAGGGCCCCTGTCCGCTTCGGCCGGGAGCCTGGTCCGATCAACGAGGTTTGGAGTCGAGGTGGCCTCGCCGGAAGCGCATGGTGACGATAGCGTCCCGAGAATGGTGCCCATGACGGTCGGCGGATCGTGATGGCCGCCACAGGAGTGCTCGAATGGGCCCGGGGACTCGCTCCCTGGACCGCGGCCCTCCGGGCGACCGGGTCCCTGCGACCGCCCAGCCACGAGGTCGACGAACTGCTGCGAGCGCCCTGGTTCGAGCAGCACCTGGCGGCGCTGGCCGACGAGCTGGGCCGAGATCCCGCCGACGTGCGCGAGGAGGCGATCGGCTACCTGGGGGAGATGGCCGCCACGCACGACCCGCGGCCGACCAACGCCTGGCGCGCGTTCGGTCGATGGTTCCTGCGGGCCTATGACGTTTATGTCGACGACGACCAGGTGCAGCGGCTGCGGGGACTGGACCGGCGATCGTCGCTGGCCTTCGCGTTCTCGCACCGTTCTTACCTGGACGGTTTCGTCGTCCCCGAGGTCATCGCCGCCAAGCGCCTCACCCCGGTCTACACACTCGGCGGATCCAACCTGAACCTGTTTCCGTTCGGGCAGTGGGCCAGCCGGTCCGGTGTCGTCTTCATCCGCCGAAACATCCGCGGCCTGCCGGTCTACCGGCTCGCCCTGCGGTCCTACATCGCCGAACTGGTCCGCAGCCGCGGCAACCTCGCCTGGTCGATCGAGGGCGGGCGGACCCGAACCGGCAAGCTCCGGCCGCCGACCTTCGGGATCCTGAAGTACCTGATCGAGGGCCTCGACGAGGCCGCCCGGACCACGGACCCGACCGATGCGAGCTCCTCCGGCACGGACATACATCTAGTGCCCGTGTCGATCGTGTACGACCAGCTGCACGAGGTCTCGCTGATGACCAAGGAGGCCCGTGGCGCGGGAAAGAGTCCCGAAAACCTGCGCTGGCTCGTGCATCTCGCGCGCCAACAGCAGCGCCGGCTGGGCCGGGCGTACCTCGACTTCGGCGAACCGATCCCGCTGACCGAGCGCCTGACCGAACTACGGGCGGACCCGGCCACCGGCGGGCAGGAGGTGGAACGCGTCGCGCTGGATATTTCGCATCGGATCAACCGGGCCACCCCGGTCACCGCCACCGCGGTGGTCAGCCTGGCTCTGCTGGGCGCCGACAGGGCGCTGACCCTGGAGGAGCTGCTGTCCACGATCCGCCCGGGGGCCCGCTATCTGGCGCGCCAGGGGTGGGGGGTCGCCGGCGCCCTCGACCTGACCGATCGGTCCACGATTCGGCGGACCCTGCAGGAGATGGTCGCATCGGGGCTGGTCGCGATGTTCGACGAGGGAACCGAACCGATCTGGCAGATCGCGCCCGGCAAGCATCTGGTCGCCGCCTTCTACCGGAACACCATCATTCACGCGCTGGTCGAGCGGGCCATCACCGAACTGGCTCTGCAGGCGGTCGTCGAGCACGAGGAGGCGAACGTCTTCGACGAGGCGATCCGGCTCCGGACGCTGTTGAAATTCGAGTTCTACTTCCCCTCGAGCGCGCAGTTCGGCGACGAAGTCCTGTCCGAGCTCCGGCAGATCGGCGCACCCGCGCCCGACCAGTCGTGGCGATGCGGATCGGACGAGGCCGCCGCCCTGCTCGGCAAGACCGACCTGCTGGTCGCGCATCTGGTGCTGCGACCCTATCTGGACGCCTATTCGGTGGTCGCCGATCGGCTCGCCGCCGAACCCCCGGATCCGGCGCCGGTCGACGAGAGCCGCCTGCTCGACGATTGTCTGGCGGTGGGCCAGCAGTGGCTGCTGCAGCAGCGGATCACCAGTGCCGAGTCGGTGTCGCTGGAGCTCTTCCGCACCGCGCTGCGGGTCGCCGCGAAGCGCGGGCTGCTGGTCGGCGACGCGGATCTGGGCAAGCGTCTGGAGTTCGCCGACGAGGTTTCCGCCGACGTCCGGCGCGCCGACGCGATCGCCGAACTGGCCAGGAACGAGCGGCCATGAGCGACCTACTCACCGTCGACGACGCGATCAAGGCGGTCCTGACCGGCCCGAGCGGACCGCACATCGGCGCGTTCTTCGACCTGGACGGCACTCTCGTCGAGGGCTACACCGCCAACACGTTCTTCACCGACAGCATCCGGCGGCGTGACATCGCCCCCGGCGACGTCGCCCGGTCACTGCTGTCCGCGGTGGACGGCGCCCTCGGCGGGGACCCGACGGCGATCGGCCGGCACGGTGTGGCCGCCATGGCCGGCAGGGACGCGGACACCGTGCTGGAGTTGGGCGAGCGGCTGTTCGCGCAGAGGATCGCCGCGTCGGTCCGTCCGCAGGCCCGTGAGCTGGTCAGGGCCCACCAACGGCGCAAGCACACCGTGTGCGTCGCCTCCGCCGCCACCCGGTTCCAGATCGAACCGCTGGCCCGGGATCTGGGCATCAGCAACGTGCTGTGCACAGAGGTCGATGTGGTTGACGGGGTGATCACCGGCGAGCTGGCCGGACCCATGCTGTGGGGCGAACCAAAGGGTGCCGCGGTCCGCGCCTTCGCCCGCGAGCACGGAATCGACCTGTCGATCAGCTACGCCTACGGCAACGGCGACGAGGACGTGCCCTTTCTCGCCTCGGTCGGCAAGCCACATCCGCTGAACCCGCACCCCGGCCTGGCGGTGGCCGCCAGGTCGTACGGCTGGCCGGTGCTGACCCTGCAGGAACCGCGCAACGGCGGGCTGCGCGCGTTGGCCGGCACCGCCGCGGCGCTCGGCGGGTTCAACGTCGGCATGATGGTGGGCGCGGCGGCCGGCCTGATCTCCGGCGACGCCAGGGTGGGCCGGAACATCGGCGTGCCGCTGGCCTGCGACCTGGCGCTGGCGCTGGCCGGAGTGCAGCTGGAGATCGTCGGCGAGCAGAACTTGTGGGCTGCGCGGCCGGCGGTGTTCGTCTCGAATCACCAGAGCTCGCTCGATGCCCCGTTGATGGGGGCCCTGCTGCGGCGGAACTTCACCGGTGTCGCCAAGAAGGAGGCGCGGTTCGACCCGCGGATGGCGGTCGCCGGCCTGTTCGTCGATCCCGCGTACATCGACCGCTCGCACCCGGACTCGGCGAAGCGCGATCTGGCGGCACTGGCCGACCGGATTCGGGCAGGCACCTCGGTGGTGATCATGCCGGAGGGGACCCGGTCCCCCACGCCGAACGTGCTGCCGTTCAAGAAGGGCGCCTTCCACCTGGCGATGCAGGCCGGCGTGCCTATCGTGCCGATCGTCGTCCGCAACGCCGGTGAGCTGATGTGGCGAAGTTCGAAGCTGCTGCATTCGGGCACCCTCCAGATCGCCGTGCTGGCACCGATTCCCACCGACGGCTGGACCCCGGAGTCGATCGACGGCCACTCCCGCGACCTGCGGGACCGATACCTCGCCACCCTCGCCGACTGGCCGGAGGCCATCTCATGACGACCGATCGCACCGCCGGCCGTCCGCCCGTGCCGAGCGCGGCCGACCTGAACCAGAAGGCGTGGGTGGCCGCCGGGCAGTGGGGCCTGGAAGGCTCGATGACCGAACTCGAGACGCTGATGTGGCGCTCGGAACGGCATCCGGAGCTGTCGTCGACCATCGTCGCGCTGATGTTGCTGGACACCACGCCGGAGTGGGACCGGCTGTGGGACGCGCACGAGTGGGCGGTCGGCCTGATCCGCCGCACCCGGGAGCGGGTCCAGGAACCGATGGTGCCGGTCGGTCCACCGGTCTGGGTCGAGGACGACCGCTTCGAGCTCGCCAACCATCTGCGCCGCGCCCGCCTGGACGTCGACCCCGACCACCGCGACGACCTGCGTGCTCTGCTCGCCTACGCCGAGCGGCTCGCGCTGGCCCCGCTGAACCGGAAACGACCCCTGTGGGAGGCGGTGCTGGTCGAGGGGTTGGCCGACGGCAAAGCAGCCTACCTGCTCAAGCTGCACCACTCGGTGACCGACGGTCTCGGCGGGATCCAGCTGCTGTCCCTGGTCCAGAGCCGCACCCGCGAGCACACCGCGGACAAGCCGGCGTCACGGGCCGGTTCGTCGCCGCCCGCGGTGAACCCCGCCGTGCTGGCCACCCGGCAGTTGGCCTCCCGCGTCGGGCAGGCTCCGGAGTTGCTGTTGCGCTCACTGAAGTTCGGCGGCACAGTGCTGTCCGACCCGCTGCAGGCCGGCGAGGAGGCGGTCCGCTTCACGGCGTCGCTGCGCCGGATGATGCCGCCACCACCCGCGCCCCCGTCCCCCCTGCTGTCCGGACGG
>JBIOVW010000581.1:0-2940 GCA_044867945.1 Nakamurella sp.
GCATCGTCCATCCGACCACCCGTGAACAACACCCGGCCGTCACGCAGCAGGAACAGGTGCGCGTAGAGCGGCATACCGAAGAACAGCCCGCCCTGAGGAACCGGCAGGTTGTGCCAGGTGTCGGCAGCCGGGTCGTAGACCTCGAACGTGGGGTTGAGCGTGCCGTTGGTGTCGTTGAGGCCGCTGACGGCCAGCACCCGGCCGTCGGCCAGCGGCAGCAGCGTCGGGTACCACCGGCCGTGGGCCATCCTTCCCAGCTTGCGCCACAGGCCGCCGACCGGATCGAACCCCAGGCAGTCGGCGCGCCCGAGGTTGCCGTGCCCGTTACCGGGATACGCCAGGTTCCCGCCCGCCGACAGCAGCGTCCCGTCCGGCAGGAAGGTGTCTCCGCCGCAGAAGAAGTCGAACGGCTTGCCATCGGGGCCGGGAACCGTGGCCGGGTGGGCGAAGTTGGCCCCGCCCGCCGCGGGCGCCTGCGGATCCCAGACGACGCTGGTGTAGATGCCCTTGGCGACGTCGCCGTAGTCGGGCGAGGCGTCACGGACCTGGTTGTTGCCGGAGCCGGAGAAGAACATGACCTTGCCGCCCGGCAGGGTCGCCGCATGGATCGCGAGGACCTGCGAGGAGTACGGCAGCAGCTCCCAGCTGCCCTGGGTCGCCGGGTCCTCGTCCAGCGGCAGGCGTGTGTAGAGCCCGGCGTTCTGACCGGGTGGGGCGTCGACCATCAGCACGGTGAGGGTGGGCGATCCGCCGATCGTGGACACGGCGATCCCGGCACCCTGGTTCTCCCAGGAGAACCAGTTCGGGACGCCACGCCAGGGTGACCAGCCCTTGGCCGGGTGGCCCTTCACGTCGATGTTGGCCGCGACCCGGTAGAACGCCTGGTTCTGACCGGGCGGATTGTCGACGGCGAAGACGACGAGGTCGCGGGTCACGCCCCGGTCGACCACCGCGATCCCACCGCCCTGGTTCTCCCAGGAGAACCAGTCGGGCACCTCCACCCACTCCGACCAGCCGCCGGTGACCACGCCGTCCGCGTCCAGGCCATGACCGATCCGGTAGAGGCCGGCGTTCTTCTCCACCGGGTTGTCGATCACGAAGATGAGCAGGTCGACGCCTCCGCCGCCCAGGTCTGCGACAGCCACGCCGGCCCCTGCGTTCTCCCAGAACATCCAGTCCGGAACGTCGCGCCACGGCGACCAGCCCCCGGCGACCACGCCGTCGGCGCCCACGTCCCGGCCAACTCGATAGATCCCCCGGTTCGCACCCGGTGGGTTGTCGACGGCGAAGACGACGAGGTCCCGGGTCGCGCCCCGGTCGACCACGGCGATCCCGCCGCCCTGGTTCTCCCAGGAGAACCAGTCGGGCACCTCCCTCCACTCCGTCCAGCCGCCGGTGACAACCCCGTCGGCGTCCAGGGCCCGGCCCACCCGGAACAGCCCACGGTTCAGCCCGACCGCGTTGTCGATCACGAAGACGACGATGTCGCCGGCCCCGCCGCCGCCCAGGTCGGCCACGGCGACGCCCGCTCCTTGGTTCTCCCAGAAGGTCCAGTCCGGCACGTCACGAAATCCAGTGGGCATGATTGCTCCTCATAGGGAAGGCGAGGTTCAGCGCGCACCCGACGACACAGGGAGGGTCCTTGCGGCTCCTGGCCTCGGGAACTTCGTGAGAGGAAATGCGCCCAGGGCGCCATTCGGGCGTCGGGCGGTTCTGCCGACGAACTATTCGACGAATCAAGGCGCAATGCCCATCACCGTAGTGCCGCGTCCCACCGGGGCGGTGTACGCAGAACTACGTAGTGACGTTCCTCGTGGCGCGGGCGGACAGTGGCCCCGGCCGCCGCCGAGAGCAGCGCGGTCGCCGCCGTCGCGCGGGCACCGTGGCGGAATCCGCCTGTGCTCGTCCCGCCGCGACCGGTGTCGGGGCCCGGCTCAGGGTCACGCGGCGCCGAGGGGCTCACGCGGACGGCAAGCCTTCCGCCTTCATCTCCTCCCGCTCGAACAGGTGGGGCTTGACGCCCACCTTCTCCAGGGCACCGCCGAGCTTGACGCGCAGGAACGCGCTCGACGTGTACCGGGTGACGTAGGTGTAGTGGTGCTGCTCGACGTAGCTGACCATCTCGGCGTAGTGATCGATCAGGTCCTCGTCGATGCGGAAGTTGTCGTAGTTGACCACCGCCGCCACCCGATGACCGATGGCGCCCACATGCGCGTCGACGGCCGCACGGATCTCGTCCACATCGCGCTCGGTGCGTACCCGCATGCCCTCGAAGTTGAGGAACAGGGTGTCGCGGTCCACGTCCAGGCTGATCCGGTGGTCGAGACCGAGCTGGAACAGGTTCTCGTCCAGCCCCATGGGTTCGGGCCGGAAGATGCGGCCGTCCATCAGCTCGGGGTTGCCTATCAGAGGGCGGAAGGCCATGTGCGCCAGGATGTCCCGGTCCAGATCCACCCCCGGCGCGATCTCGATCAGCTCCAGTCCCTGCGGCGTGAGGCGGAAGACGCACCGCTCGGTCACGTAGAGGACGGGCTTGCCCTGAGCGGCCGCGTAGCCGCCGCTGAAGGTGACCTGCTCGACGTCCTCGACGAACTTGCGGGCCCGGCCCTCCCGCACGATCCGCAGCACGCCGTCCTCGACCTCCACCTGGAGCCCGCCCGCGGTGAAGGTGCCGGTGAAGACCACGGCCCTGGCGTTCTGGCTGATGTTGATGAATCCGCCGGCGCCGGTGAGCTTGCCACCGAACCGGCTCACGTTGACATCGCCCTCGGCGTCGCACTCCCCCATGCCGAGGACGGCGAGGTCGAGGCCGCCGCCGTCATAGAAGTCGAATTGCTGGTTCTGGTCGATCAGCGCATCGGTGTTGACGGCCGCGCCGAAGTTGAGGCCCGAGGCCGGGACCCCGCCGATCACGCCGGGCTCGGCGGTCATCGTGATGTA